>JAHDCA010000104.1 GCA_020630115.1 Candidatus Dojkabacteria bacterium
GAAGATGATGTAATGGATATCGGTGATAAGCGAAGAGGGTATCCAACGATTCACAGTACTTATGCCAAAAAACATGCAGATAGTAAGTATAAGTATGATTCAACTCACTTTGGTAATATGGTCGCTGTAAATGTAGGACTCCAATTCTGTCATTTGACTCTCAATGTCCTAAATCATTCAAACTTTGACCCTGAACTAAAAAGAATGGCAATTGATCAAGTTAACAAGCAAATGATGGACACTGCTATTGGTCAAAATTATGACTTATTGAACTCTGTTAGTGAAAGAGTCACCGAACAGGACATCATGAATGTTCTTTACTGGAAGACTGGACTCTATACCTATCATAATCCTATCAGAACAGGTGCAATACTTGCAGGTGCTTCTGAGGAAGAGTTAAATGTACTAAACACTTATGGGAGGGATGGTGGAATTTCATTCCAAATCCAAGATGATATCTTAGGAACTTTTGGTAATACAGATGTGACTGGTAAGTCAGTTGAGGATGACCTTAGAGAAGGTAAGCAAACTCTACTCACCTGGAAAGTCTACAATGATGGAACCGATGAAGAGATAGCTAGGATGGAAGAAGTCCTTGGTAATCGTGAATCGACTTCTCAAGATATCCAGGATGTTAGAGATATTATGAACAAGTGTGGATCTCTAGAGTATTCAAAAGCAAAATCATTGGAACTAGTAGATAATGCAAAACGATCACTTACTGATAATTATAATGAAAATTGGGTTGAGGAAGGCATTAACTATCTTCTGGGTATTGCAGACTATATGATCGAGAGGGATCTTTAGTTTATTTTCGATGAGGAGGGTGACTTTACGCAATTAAATGTAAACTCATTTATTCTGTCGAGTGCATGCGTACTTATAAATCAAATGATCTAAAGGTAACCTAGAATTTAAGAGTTAGCTAAGGAGATGCCCAAAATAATTTGATTATTTAGACTCGAATAATGAAAATATTTGAAGTTTTTATGCAGAAAAATACAATTACAGTTTTATTTTTAGCTCAGATTCTATTGGGACTAACTATCTTGGGTTTGATACCTAGTGAGAACAATCAAAAAGTTACTGAAGAAGTAAGCGTTGAGTCAGTAAAAGTTAAGACTAACATTGAAGAGCTTACTGATAAAGAGAAAAGAAAATTTTTTAATCCTGAGGATAATAAGCTTAGGGATTTTGAA
This sequence comes from Candidatus Dojkabacteria bacterium, assembly GCA_020630115.1. Taxonomy (GTDB): domain Bacteria; phylum Patescibacteriota; class Dojkabacteria; order SC72; family JAHDCA01; genus JAHDCA01. The sequence goes on from JAHDCA010000104.1 coordinate 1,200, forward strand.
AGTTGTGATGATTTCCCTGATCTGCTTTATTCAATTGTATATACTCAATCTGCAGATTCAAATGATTATAGATCAACAACATTTTGCATATATGAGGACTTTGGGGTTAGATCATATAAAGAAGTGCAGTCATGGGTTGTAGTAAGTGAAGAGATTAAGTTTTTAGATCACGGTTCGCTTGGGATTTATCAATTAGATATGATTTTGGAGTCTAGAGGTATTGAACTTGGAGAATTCAATAAATTTAGCGGCCATAACGGCACTTGTACAAATGGCTACATATTGAGGGATAACAGAGTTTCTAAACAAGGAACATTCGAGAAAACTTGTACGCGAAATCCAGATGCTGAGTATAATTCTTGGATGGTCAAAGGTGATATTGATGGCCTAATTGACGATTTAGAATCAAACTTCGAAAAAAGTTATATAACTGATCTTTCTAAGCTAAATTCTGTGCTCGATCAAGATTTTGATCCTTACTTAGGGGGAAGTTATATTGATATTAAGTACGATAGGGAAGATATCTATAAGGATCTGATAAACTTCGATCTTTACGGTGAATCAAGCCAAGGTCTTTATGATTATAGTAATAAAGTTGCATATGATGGAACAGTTATTACTAGGGACGCAAGGGATGAGCAGAAGGTTTTTATAACAATACCTGGATCTAGTATATCTGAAGGTATCTTCATTGAGGGAAATAAGTGCTTTGACGACTATTGTCTTTATGTAGTTGCCGAAGGACAAGTTGAAAATAGTATCAATAACAATTATTTCCGAACGTTTGCAGGTCCAATTCAAGGATATAGTTATGCATTAGTATATGTCTCTCTTGAGGAAAATTTAGTTAGTATAGATTGGCATGAACCAGTTGGTAATTGGGGAAAAGATGGTTATGGCGCTGATACCATTTTAATTTTAGACGATAACGTTGTGATTGATGGGACATCAGGTATTTCTAGTACTCCAGTAGTTAGAGCTGAAGTTAAATATTTTAAATATAACTCAAAAGGAGCTAGCAAAATTCTTGATCACGATTATTCAGACTTTTGTACTTACAAGACTCTCGATGGAGAAGATTATGATGATTATAAAAGCTGCAAAGAGATGAAAAGAGATTTTATAATCAGTCAATGGCCATTATCTTTTAAATTGTTAAGTGAGGAAGTGGTTGTTTATGAATATCAAGTTAAATAGTATAATATAAATATGAAATTCATTTCTAAAAACTACAATCTATTAATTTTTGGTTGTTGTAGGTAATTTAATACTTCAAAAGAAGACAATATTAAATTATTATTAAACAGAAATGAAAATTTACAATACACTGGGAAGAGAACTCCAAGAATTTAGACCTTTGCAAGAAGGTAAGGTTAGCATTTATCACTGTGGCCCTACGGTTTAT
>JAHDCA010000014.1 GCA_020630115.1 Candidatus Dojkabacteria bacterium
AAGTGATAGGCCATCGAAGTTATACTCACCATTAATATCAGTAGCAGTTATACCCACAACGTTACCTAAACTATCAGTTAATGTAACTTCTACACCTGGGATCGCAAGGTCACCAGATGCAAGATCAAAGATCCCATCACCGTCTAGATCCCAGAATATTTGGTTACCTATTGACCCGAAGATCTCACCAAAATTATTCTCCAGACTATCATCATTCTCGATTAGAACGATCCCTGAGATTAAATTCACGTCCAAACCACCCTCAACAGTACCTATACCATGACCGGTTGAGCTGGTTGCGCTATCATCATCTGACGTTCCTAATTGACCACCATCACTCTGCGTTGAAGCCATATCAGATGGCTGACTTTCTATAATAAAGTACCCATTCGCATCACTTGGTGTAAGACCTGAGAAGTTATACTCACCCATTGTGTCTGTAGGTACAGGTGCGGTTAGTACAACTTGCGAAGGTACGCTTGAAGTTGATGTGTAAACACCAGCTCCGTATATCAACTCCATAATCAAGTCATACTCGCTTGGATAAATTGATGGATCAGGGGCAAAAACATTACCGTATATATCCTCACCACCTAGGAAAATATCAACTGCGCTAATTCCTGATTCACCAGTAGAGATCTTTCCATCTTCATCAATATCATTAAATACAACTCCACTAATAGAATTTAAACCTGCACTTAAAACCTCAAGCTCGTCAATATCACAATCATCTAAAATATTAAACTGTAAGCTATCAGTATTGATACAAACATTATTCTCAACTATATATCCACTTGTTAATAGATTGATATCATTATTCAAAATAGCAATTATCTTAACCTCACCTGTCTCACCAATTGGAAGATCTTCTCCCCCAGTAGCTCCACACGTAACAACACCTGCTAATTCACTACAGCTTACTGCAATAGCACTTTGATCAGTATTGGTTGCAGTAGCTAACATGAAAGTAACATTTGGATCTAAAGTATCTACAACCGACCAATTAGCCGCATCAAGATTTCCGTTATTGCCGTACTCAATAGTATAGATAATTGGTTCTCCAATATTTGCCATCACCAAATCACTTGCATTAAGCCCCATCTTCTCTGAATAAACATTTGCATATGCTCCAATAATTGTCCTATCGTTATCATCATTATTATCTGGATCAGTTTCGTAAGTGGAAGACTCGATCTTAGTATTATTAACTAGAAGATCTCCAGCGCTAACCAAAAGTTCGTCGATCTCTACTTGGATGGTTATGCTACCTTCTTCATTTGATTTAAGATCACCTGAAGCTGTTGTACAAGTAATTTCATTCACTCCATCATACAAACAAGTTATGTCTTGCTCGTAAGTACCTGCAATATTAGTTGTGTATGGATTGGTCAGAGTAACAGTTGTTGGATCAATTCCTACTGGCAGAATATCAGTTATTACAACATCTTCAGCAACTGAAGGACCGTTATTAGAGAAATCCAATGTATATGTCAAAGGTGCACCTGCTACAATCTCCGAAATTGTTACAGCAGCAACATCAACTGTCTTAGTAATCTCTAGATCAGTCTGAATTAGGTCTAAAGTATCCTCGGAGCAGTTATTACCAGTCGCGATTTCGTAAGTAGATGTGCCAATACATACATTGTTATAGATTGAACTGACAAATAGATCTTCTTCTTGTACTTGAACCTCAAATGTAAAATTAGGATTGTCATCACTTATGTAACTTGCTGTCCAAGAATGTAAACAAGGTGTTTCATCCATGTCAGTATTAGATTCAAAATCAAATTCAATACAGAATTCTTGATTAGCCGCTTCATCTATTCCAGAAATATTAATCACTTCACCCTGACCACTACCAACAGCAAGACTTCCACCAAGTAATAACGAACCACCATTGTCACAAGATACTCCATCGTATTCAAAAAGTGAATAATCCAATAATGTCTCTTCTGGCAATGAATAATTTATAAAAAGTCTATCCCAAGAAGTAATTGCTGGATCTGACTCAACAAGGGAAACATAAGTACCACTTGATTCGTAGGAAGTTCCCGAAGATGCTGGCATACCGTTTACATTAGAAAGGTCGAAAGCATCAAAGATCGGTTCAGGAAGATTTGTTCCATCCATAGTTCTAAAGATATTATATGAGTCAGTACCGCTAGGATCGTTTGAGATCTCCATATTGTTTTGTGGTGCGTTTGTACTATCAAAGAAATAACTAATATCATCTGAAATTGTTGTACAACTCGTTGTTCCATTTTCGTCAGCAACACAATCACTAGGATTTGTTGAAGTATCATTAAAATACAAGTTGAGATTACTACCGTGATTTTCACCTATTGCTCCACCAACAACTCCTCCAAAAACATTTACCGGATCAACAACAGTGAAACCCCTAGATATATTCGACTCATTGTATCCAACTATTCCACCACCATTTGTTCCATAAACTGTCATGTCACCTTGAGCAAAGACCTGACTAATTACTGAATTATTAGCCTCTCCAATTACTCCACCAACATGATTGTTACCAATAACCGATCCAGTATGACTCATGCCTTGTGAGTTACTATTATCAATATAGCCAACAACACCTCCAGTAAAGTCATTTCCATAAACACCACCACTGCTGTGATGGGCTCTGTTTAAAGTACCATGAGCATAACCAGCGACTCCACCTGTAAATTCACTTCCATAAACATTACCGTCAAATCTTGCTCTTTCTACATACCCATTAGAGTAACCTATCACCCCACCAACGTTCTGATCTCCAAACACCTCTCCTCTAGCATAATTATATGTAAGTGTCTGACCATTACCTCTACCCATTACTCCACCAACGTTATCATCACCAGAAATTTGACCTGCTGAATAATTCCAGGCGACTCTATTTTTCTGACCAATCCCAACAACACCACCTGTAAAGTTCAAACCTCTAACTTCACCTGTATTATAATTGTAACTTATAGCTCCTGACTCGTGGTACCCGACCACACCTCCAAATGCGTCTCCACTAGGTGCAACAACAGTATCAAATGTTACCTGGGCGTTATTACTTGAGAAATTAATATATGAACCATCTTTCCCATTACCGAAACTTTGACCTCCACCAACTAAACCACCAACGTAAGAAACTCCACCAACTTCTCCAGAAAGCACATCAACATTATCAACCCGACCATTTTCGATAATTCCTACAACAGTACCAACGTAAGCTGTTCCAATTATATTAACATTAGTAAATTTAGTATTATGAAAGAACGAATCCTCACTCATAGCACCAAACACACCAACCTCATCAGAACTAGCTCTATTGATATTTAGACCATCAATTGTAAACCCATTCCCATTAAACGTCCCTGTAAACGGAGTTGCTGTACTTCCTACTGGCATATAACCATCACCGCTATTCCACCCACTTGTCATCGTACAATCAATATTATTTGTTAGTTCGTATGAACCATCAAGATCTGAACCCATTGCTTGTAAATCAACACAATTACTAACAGGTATTGGATATACTCCTGAAGAGGTTACTGGTAGCGTTGTACCAGAGACATTCTGAATTGTTCCTCCAACATTTGATCCTATTAACCCCAAACCAGTTCCTGAACCTGAGATAGCACCCGTTGCAGAAACATTATCAATCAACCCTCGATTCTCACCTACCAAAAGTCCGACAAGATTATCACCACTTACAAGAGCGTTATCTAAGTTTAGATTTCTAATCTCACCATTGTTTACGCCGAATAGTCCAGCGTGATGACCTGTACCATTCTCCCTATTAATAAATAGGTTTGAAATCGTGAATCCTAGTCCATCAAATCTTCCTGAGTAACCACCATAGATATCACCCAAAGGAAGCAGACCTTCAGGTGGCAGCATATGAGAACATTGATTCATATCAATATCCGCTATCATAACCATATCTTCACCTCTATAATTCTGCATATCTATAATATCTTTACACGTACAGATCTTCTTAGGAGTTCCACCAAGACTTATACAACCGTCCGAACTAAGTGTTGAGTGAGATGATGAAGAGCTTACCTGAACACCTAATTTAACGTCATCACCTACAACATCTGTACTAGTAAAAGAACCAGCATAATGACTCATTAAACTTTCAGAATCAAAAGTACTAGGCGCAAGCAACGGATCACCAAAGACAACTCTGAAATTCGTTGTTAGACAATCATTATCATTTGCGTCTGCTATCGGGACATAACTCCAAGTCACACCGTTATCACTCGAATATTCAACACTCGCCCCACTTGGCGCAGTTACAGAACCTACTTTGAAACACGTTCCTGCTGGGATGATTTCATTAATAACAACATCCTCAGCATTAGTATTTCCAGTATTGTTATATTCAATTGTGTATTCAACTACCTCTCCAGGATTTGTTGAAACATCAGTGTCATCAGCATTTCCACAAATTTCATCAGCACCACATGACATAGCCGATTTATAAGTTACTACGTCAGCTCGATAAACAGTTACTGAAGACTGATCCGAATTATTACTTAAAATCTCTTCTGGTGGTATTTGATCAGTACCAACACTAGCAGTATTGGTTAACTCAGTTGAATCTAAAGTAGCTGGATCAATTGAACCATAAATTGTAAAAGTAGCTTGCGAACCAGGTGGCATACAAGTATTAGAATAATCAGATCCTCCCAAGACCCACTGAATCGTATCAGCATCTATATAAGAGAAGTCTATAGTTGGTGTTGATGCAACTGGATTACCTGATGAGTCTACAACATTGATAGGATTGTTATACGCATCCACTAAGCTAAGAGAAGTAAAGTTATGCGGCGTTGCATCAAGTACATAACCCGCTGGCAAGTCATCAGTAACTGTAACCATGCAAGCGTTTGTTGTACCTGAGTTATAAATCGTAATATCGTAACTGAGCGCTGCTCCAGGATTTGTACCTGGGAATGCTCCTTCTACTGAACCACTCTTCTCTATGGAGAGGTCTACACCTGGTGTCTTTGTATCTACACTATCATCATTATTTGTATCATCAGCATCTTCAGTTGAAGAGTCTATCGTAACGTTATTTACCAGAGTCACACCAGCGTTTAGCTGTTCTAGCGTTACACCATTCACAGCTGAAACTGTAAGTTCAACAGTATGAGGACCATCCAGTTCACCAAGACTACCGATGACAACTGCGACGAATGTCACATCCATACCTAAACTTGAAGAGCTCCAACCATTTGTTGCACTCAATGGATCTGTAGGATCAAAATTCGGTGCTGGAGAATTCAAAGGAGAATCATGAAAATAAAACGTTTCAGAATTTGTTCCAATTGCACTTATGAATTCTACATCTGGAACTCCATCAGCCAGTATGCCCGGAGGGATATTTAGATCAGGAAGACTATCAATAAAATAAACATCTTGTGCAGTCTCCCTTGCGGCATTTCCATAAACGATTTCATATACGAAAGTTTCACCTGGAAGAACGACTGTCGGCGAGTATTTATAAACATACGGGTCCGGTAATGGAGTCTCAACTTCTTCTTCATCAGAGTTAGGATAGTTATCATCCTCTGGTAAATCATTCTCGACTTCAACACCGTTGTTCAAACTTGTTCCAGGTACAGTGTCTGGATCAACGTTTACTGAGTAAAAGAAATTAATATCCCCACTATTACCTGGAATCTCCCCAACCGGCAAGAAACCTGAAGAATCAGAAACTATCCATTCCAGTGTTGTGCTTGCACTAGCACAAGGACCTCCAGTAATTGTTGGTTCACTTATGTTCCACGCTGGATTTGGTAGCAATGAACTTGTGGCTATATAACACAAACCTGCTGGGAGTGTATCAGTCACGACAACATTTTCAGCAGCTCTTTGCCCTTCATTTGACAAAAGAATTGAGTAATTAACATTCTCTCCCGATAACGGATCAAGACGATCAACGTTCTTCCTTACCCACAGATCTGGATTTTGAATCAGAACCGGATCATCAGTTTGTAAACAGAGTGAATTCGCATCATTTTCATAACAAGCGACAACATCGTTTATTAGAAGCGTCCCACTCTCTATCGAGTCAAGTGTAGTTACATTCAATCTTATCTGTCCCCCTTCTAACGAGTTCAAGTCACCACCTCTTAGCCCTGCTGCGATATCAACATCTACAGTAGTTGTACCATCAGGGTTAGGCGTAATTGTTACACTTGGGTTTGTTGTAATATCAATCTCACCACTTGGCATTCCTGATGCTATAGCATTGGCATTCCACGTGTGATGTAGACTATTAAGAGATACTCCATATGGCAACGTATCAGTTATAGTCACAACGCTATCAACATTAGCGGTATTATTATGGTAGTCTACGTACCAATCAAAATCCTCAGTAGCATAAAAAGTCTCCCCATCAGAATATTTTTTAACATCAAGGCCTGGATCCGGGAGTATGGTTGTCATAACCTGGTTGCCGATTGCCTGAAGATTCTGATCAGAAAATATACCTGCATTATTAAAGATAATTGAGCTAGTTGGCGAACCATCTGTCAATGGTCCGTACTGATCATAATCGTTACGAACAGTTAGACCAACAGTTCTAAGTATGTCTGTTTGAGTAATACTTGGCGAAAGTGTTGGATCGTCAACTAAATAAGCAACATATATTGGATTTAGCATTCCAGCAGGTGCTTCCCAAACACCAGGTGAAACCTCTTGTCCAACAGTAAATTCAGAATTAATTATAGATTGATCAAATGCTGAAAGCGGTGTAAGGTCAGCCGGTAATGGAGGCACAGAGTTTGAAAAGTAAACTGAACAGTTATTACATGTGAAACTATTGCCAACGCTATCTGTTCCAGATGTATATGCATTAACAAACACTGTTTCATCAGGGATTTTATCAACGACATAGCTCTGAGATGATGGTCCAGTCCCGTCATTGATAAAATTGATTGTATAATGAATTTCATCACCACTTGCAATAATGCTTTCATCCCTTTGTTTAAAGATAAAGAGATTTGGAATTGACTGAACACTTACAGTTTTAGCAAATGTATTACTTACTTCACCACAAAGATTATCATCAGCTCCACTTAACTCAACACTCAAATTAAAAGATGAATCATCAACTGCCCCTCCAGGTACGAAAATTTCAAAGTCAATAATATGCTGAGCACCAACAGGTATGTCACCCATGTTTATAGTAACTTTAGAAGGATCTGTTAAGTCTAGAACCCCTACAGTCGATGTAACTGAAGAAAAAACAACTGTAGTCATCACACCATTGATGTTTATCTGCGGATAAGGAATCTCCACTACTGTATTGTAAGAAGTATCGTTACCATCATTTCGTAGTGTTAACTGATAGTCACCACTATCAAGTGCATAAATCTCGTTTGTACCTGTAAAATTAGAAGTTACTCCAAATTCCCCCATCGCTGGTATAACATGTGTCTTCTCAACATTATCAATATAAGTAATCGGAGAAGCTAAAGGAGCTACCGTTTCATTTGTAACAGATGTTGCAGCCTCATGTATATAAAAGTGGCCTGTATTATCGATTTCATAACTCGTACAAACATCAGCAGGAGTATCAATAGTTGTTTTTATCTCAGCCCTAACATTGGTTGGTGCCAAAGAGCACTCCCCGCTTATTGAAGGGAAATAATTGCTCTGAAGACAAGGAACGTAGAAAGCAACCCAATGAACATCTGCTGGGTCAGTTGGTACTGTAACCCAACCTGAACCCAAACTAGAAGGAGCTAAAGTGTAATCAACACCTGGATGAGTTGTAGGGCTAGAGAAGTCATTCCCTTCATAATAAAAAACTGTCCCATTAGCACTCGCAGGTAAGCTTGCTGAAACAAAGGTTGTACCTTGAGGAACCATATCAATCATCAAGATATCATCTATCTCAACGGCACTCGGGTTTTGTGTATATAAATAATAAGTAGCAGTTTCACCATAAGTCTGATAATCACTCGGAAAATCCGTATTGTCATCAACTCCAGCTCGAATCTCAACTGAGTCAACACCGTCACCTTTTGCGAAGGCTCCGTTTGGTGAGTCATCCAAACCAATACTTACCGCTTCATCATCAGTAATCCTAGATATATTATCCGCCTCTAAAGTAGCAACATTATCAATAACAGTTCCATCCGGACACCCATCATAATCAACCGAGAAGGAAACTGTATGACCAGCCCCAGGCTGCAAGTCAGGGATACCCCAAGTTATTTCACTACCTGAAATTGTTCCACCACTACCGCTTGTAATTCTCGAATAAGGATCTGCTATAGAGCATTCGTTTTGCAACTTATCAATTATATCTACCAGTGAGTCTGTAATAACAGGATTAAAGATAGTTTCTCTAGCTGCTGGCGAGTAATCATTTCGAACAAATATACTGTATGAGATCTCTGTATCGAAACCTCCTCCATTATAAACGTAATTAGTTGAGTCTATAGAAACAACACCCGCAACACTCTTTCTGATATAAGGAGCTGGTGCTGATTCAATTTCCCCTACTGCAGCATCACTAGTAGTAAGATCTCCTTGAAGGGAATCAATATTAGATACAACCTCATATTGGACACCATCTTCCAATCCATTCAAAGATTGAACCTTAAATCTCAATATTTCTGTATCACCCGCCTCGACAAAACCTAAGTCCCAGAAAATTGAGCCTTCTGGTACGTTTACACCACTTACAACACAGAAACCTGCTGAGTAGTTTGGAGTACTTACAGAACATTGCTCACCTGACTCTGAAGCACTACCATTAACATATGTTAAAACTGTATCTTGAGAGTAAGAAGGAGTAAAAGTCCCAGAGACCGCTGTAGGGATATTAGACCAAACTACTGTATCAGAAGAGTCAGCAAAACTGTTAGAGTAAAGGACTTCAACATTAAAGGTCTCACCCGCATCAATTACTGATGTAATATTGTTAGACACCAAATAAACTGGTAAAGGATCCCAATTAACAACCAACTCATTTATAACAGGAGAAATACTTGTTGTATTCTCAAGATTAACACGAACTTGTATACAATCATATGCCACACTATTTAGAGCTGAGATATTCACTATCCCTGATGAGGTAATTGGTAAATTCTGAAAACCTGTGATCGGTACAGGATTAACTGAGCAGTCGTATAAAGAGACATTTAAATCAGAGAGTGATGCAAGTGAAGAATCTGACAGATCGATTGTCTCCCAGCCCTCAAAACTAGCAGGTGCAATTGGCACAGTTACAAAATACCCACCTGAGGCCCCAGAGTTAAGCGAAATCGTTCCAGCTAAAGAATCTATAACGACATCTTCCCTAAGTGGATCACCAAGGGAGTCAGTATTTGATGCAACCTCAATTCCAACTTCAGAGCCGATAAAATCAACTGAGAATTCACCATCTGAATCATTATGGATAAAGCTAGCATTAACACTTCCAATATCTGGAAATATCTCAAGAATGCTTTGAAAAGGCAAAAATACAGTAACAAATATGTATAAAGTCAGAGTTAATACTCTTAAGTTTTTCATCTTAGGCAGTCTAATTTTATTACTCAACTACAATTTACCGCTTCATACCACGATCGTCAACAGATTTTGTATAACAAATTCAATCGTAAAACACACGGCCCGATGAACACTGACAATTTACAGCTTACTAAAGTTGAACAACATAGAAATTTCGATATAATTGTTTAAAGTGCTTCAAAAAAAAAAATGATGCATAATTACTTGGGGAACCCAAAGAACTCATGCGCATCAATGATGGGTTTTACTTGAGTAATTAAGTGAGAAAACCAGCAGAAGCGGTCCTCTCTATGAATTCAACTTTCGGATGATCTATAGTATCATCCGAGAAGCACATTATGCATAAACACACTAAAGACATAGCCTCACAAGCGAATATTCTAAAAGCATTAAAGATCACCTTCCAAAGACTCGAAAAAAAAGGCATTAAAAACAAATTTTTTGGTCCAGATCTAAGAAAGATAGAGACACTGCTGATAAACCCTCAATATACAATAAACGAAATAAGGAATTCAGTTATTGAGAACAGCCCCGTCCAGACACCCATCAAAATCCATATCCCCAAGAGCAACAATAAAAAAAGAATCATTTACAAATTCAACCTAGAAGACAGGATAAGAGCACAAGCGATTTTCAACATCTACTACCCCATATTCGAGAGCAAATACCACAAATTCCTCTACTCCTATCGCCACAATCACACACACCACCAAGCTGCCAGGAATCTCCGCAAACACCTCATCAGAAACGATAATTACATATCACAGATCGATATCAGGTCATACACAGAAAACATCGACAGAGAAATACTTACCGAGATGCTAACAACAAGATACCCAACATTAGATATAGAGATACTCACACCCTTTATCGATATCAAGAACAAAGAACAATCCAAAGGCATATACCAAGGGACGGTCTTAAGCGGTGCATTCTCAAATACCTACCTGCATGAGATCGACGACCTACTTAGTAAAGACACAAACTACTATGCAAGAGTTGGAGACGATATCATCTTCACGACTCAAACCAACCCTCAACAAAAAAATAAACAAGCTTTAGACATACTATCGAAACTCAAGCTACCATTGAACACCAGCAAGTCAATCACAACAAAGCCAGGAAAACCAGTCGAGTACCTAGGGTACACCCTCGACAAGCAGACGGTGAGCTTGAGTGCCAATAATCTCAAAAAGGCCATCAAAACTACTGATGAAAGACTTTTCACCAAATTCCCTCTACTTAACGACAGAGTGCAAATCCTAAAGATATCAGAGATGCGAAGCAACAGAAAAACAAAACGTTTTTTTGGTAAAATAAACAAACATACAATTGCCCAAACACGAGACAGTAAAAGTTATCTTAAAGAATACGATGCGAGACTACGAAGTTTTAAAAGAGATTAGAGATCAGAGGTCAGACTTTAGCGTTTTGGAAACGGTTAAAAGCACAACTGACACTATCTTTTCAACAAGCAAGACTACAATAATTCAACTACTATCATCACAAGCAACAATCAACCTACTAGAGATATCAATCTTTTACCAATCACTCAAGCCAAGTACGACATTAGTACTTGGTGCTTTCCTTGTAGCATTCGAGGTCTACTTCAGCTACACTGCTAAAAAATCTTCCTTAAGACAAGCTTTCAATTTCTTTCAAAGGACAGCTAGTAGATCAGCTGCACACAACCTAACGTTTCAAAAACTAGCTGAGAATACAACCTACTCAATACTCAGATCCTCCCCAAAACTCATAATCACCCTACCAATAGTATTAATTGCACTCTCTTACACGACAATATACCCAGCACTCCCGATATTAATACTTGCAAGCGCACCATTACTAATTTCTCTTGGGTATTTCCTCAACAAGAAATTCATCTCAAGCGAGACATCCCAATCAAGCCTACTTTATAAAAACCAAATCAGAGACTCCAGACTCTCAAATAAAAGAGTGCTGGACAATTTAAAATCATTTCAAAACAGAGCGCTACTGAACAGGTTTAACGTTAACAGCATCTCAGCGACCACACTTTCGACCGTTGGATTCATGCTGTTACTAACAAACAAGCACAATCTTGGCACTCAGGAGTCAATATTGCTAGCCTACTCACTTAGGTATATAACCCCGCTACTTACACTTGGCTCATCAAGTTACCTAGCGAATCTGATGGGACTAGTAGCAGCTCACCCTATAAATACGCCAAGTAAAAAATTACTACATCACAACGAGATGTCATTTGTTGCCCAGCGAGTAAAGATTGCTAAGACAATCCTTACCAATTTAAGAGTAAATATCACTTACGATAAAAATCTAAAAATAGTCTCCAGCGATAGAAAGATTCTCAGTACTTTGTTTAGAGTTCTGACTTTACAAAATCCCAAAGAGTCTGTCCCTTTTACTGTCAGAGTCGCTAGCCCAAAATTATTCTTTAAGTACATTAAGTTTCATAAAAGATTCGAAACAAGATACTTGGACGTTGATACACTTAGCAAGCACAGCGCATCCGAGCTTTATGAATACGAGAGTTCTATACAACCCATGGCCTCATTTTATGAGGATTCAAGCTCGAAGGTCAAAGAGTTTCTTAAAGGTCACAATCATATCTCCTTTATATCCTACGAGATCTACGAGTCTCACAGAGAGCTTATCGACAGTTATATAAAGGATAATGATCTAAAAGGTTTAATCACTTTCTCTACCTCCAAACCAAGTGTAAAATCAATGTACGATGAAGTTCAAGAAATATAAAAAGCATCATAGAAATAATTCTCAAAAAATTCTTTTCACAGTAATCTCTTGCGTCTTCGTCATTTCAACCACCCTCTTTGTACTCAAGCAAACATCCACGCCCAAGACTATAATAGTAAGCTCAGACAAGCCAGCCTTCTCTTTCTATTCTAGATCAAGTGTCGCTAATTTTATCGACACCCTGAACTTCGAAATTGACAGCTTAGATAATGATCTCGAAAGTTCCCCTTCCAGCTTTTACTTTGCTTCTTACTCCCTTGAATCTCCTGCTCTAGAAGAAAGAATTAATTCACTAAATGATTTTAATGAGTCTTTTATCTTGCTAGATAGCAGCGCTCAAACTGCAACTGAGCTAAAAAAGTCAAAACAGATTGCAACTTTAGACTCCAACTATTTCCATATGAAAGTCTTTACGTTTGATCAAAAGAGAACCATCATAAGCAGTGCAAATCCAACAACACTTCAAGCCAGTTTCGATTATGCTGATTATTTATTAATTGAAAATGGAGATTTAACAAAAGATATCAATCAGCACTTGCGAAAGATCTACCTTGATAATTACCAAGGCACATTCGACAAACAATATAACTACAACTCAAGCACATACTTTAGAGTAGTACTTCAAGGACCACAAAACAGTAGTGAATTAAGAAACTCGCTTGAGCAAGCTATTATAAATGCACAGGATACAATCCAGATAATGATCTGGCAGATCACTGACCAAAGGATAACTAAACTTCTTAATGATGCAGATTCAAGAGGTGTTAAGATTGAGATAATCACTGACGATTTCACTGTAGGACAAAAGAACAGTACTATCAGTGAGCTCAATGAAGGCATAGCAGTCACCCTAGACACTAAGGAGCTTGCCAGATCAAACCCTCAGGCAAGCGGTACATTAAATCGTTTCTTTCATTATCATACGATTATTGTAGACAATAAAATCCTAATTAACGGTTCGAACAACTGGACACAAAGAGGACTAGATCAAAACTATGAATCAGCGTTTATCACTAATGACTCAGGTGTAATTGGAAGCTACAAAGAAGACTTCGATCACTACTTGGATGAATTCTCAAATTAGAGTTAGAGTTTACATTTAAGAGTTACCCGTTTTCAACAACCTCAAACTCATGCTTGAAGACTTCATTTTTTGCCTCAACATCAGAAAAGATCATTAGCGAGTATTCGTCAGAAGCCATCTCTCCAACTAAAAGTGATCTTGATTGATCATCATTAAAATCCACTACAAAAGAATTAATTAGCACTTCTTGCGAATTGTTAAAAATCTCAACATACACCCTATCAATAGTGCCCTCACCAGGTATTATTTTGAACATAACTGAATTGTCTGAACCAATCTCATCAATAAGTTTGGTCTTAGGATCTCTAAGACCGCGAGATTCATAAACTTCTACAGAGTGGATGATATCTTGGTTGTTCTGGATAGCATTGGAATACAATCTGACTAGAAAAGGTATGCTAAGGATTAAGACTACAAGAAGTATCAAAATCATATGAATCTTAATTTTCTGCATTGCCTAATTGTATCAGAAAAACAGGCATTACTTTTTATATTTTTAGCTATTTATGTACACTTACTAAACAACAAAATCCATATTCAATTCAATGCTATCAAATTCTTCTAGATCAAAGTAACCATTAACAAATTCGATAGGATTTACAAGGAAATCCTTATGACATTTTAAGAAGAATGAGACAGAAATTAATTTTAAATATTAATGAAGTTTAAATCATTTAACTTAGAATTGCTATTAGCCTGACTAACTTTCAGAAACGCCAATCTTTCAATTTCTCTAATGCCTCTTCTACAGTAATCCCTAGAATTTCTGCAAATATTTCAATCACAGATGTATATATAGCATCTGACCAACTGAACCCTAAAAGATTAGCTGTTTCTTTTACATTAGCTTCATCAACTCCCTCGATCTCAATATATGGCTCAATATCTGGGCAAGTATCAATAACAACCTCACAACCATTCAATTCCCATACCTCTCTATATTTTTCATTATATGAATCAGCAATAAGCCCAACTGATTCGAGGATTTGTACAGTAGCATCAAAATCTTGAACAGTAGTCATAATTTCCTTCTGAGCTGAAATATCTTCACCATTGCGGGCATGTCTCTTCGCAGAAAACGTAATTCTCCCAAATTCTTTTCTGAGTCTAATATAATCAATATCTTGAAAATTATTATTTGATCGGGAAGTGAATATTAAAATCGTGAGAAGCTCCTCTTTATTGACTAACTCTGCCTCTACATCTTTTAGCTTTGCCCTAATTTGATCTTTATTAACAGGGTAAAATTTGGCTTCGAATTCTGTTTGCATGTTATTACTCTAAGTTCATAAACTCTTCGAACGTAGGCTTTTCTTTCAGTTCTGGATTTTGATCAGTTTCAACACCGGTATGTGCGACCATATGGAATATTTCCTCAGCAGTATCTTGGTAGTAACCTTCCATCAACCTTTCTAAGAGTGCTTTGAGTTCAGCTTTGGAATGTTCTAATTTTTTACTTTCGAATTTTGTTTTCATAATATTTCCTTAAGTTAAAGTTTATTATACATAACCTAGATTTACTGGCATAAGGAAAATCCAATTTCAATTTTGAGCAAGAAAAAATCCGACTTTCGTCGGACACTTTCTTGGCGGAGAGTGAGGGATTCGAACCCCCGGAACCCGTGAAGGCTCAGCGGTTTTCAAGACCGCCCCATTCGACCACTCTGGCAACTCTCCAAGTTACATTTCAAACGTGCGTTTGGCTGAGGATATTATAGTGTGTTTTGATAAATTTTGCCAGTATTTGCAAAATGAAATTTCGAATATCTTTTCAACACCTCTTCACCTCTTGAGTCTAATATTTCTCGACCGACATTATCAACTTTAGCACCTGCACCAAATGGCAACTCAACACCAAGCTCCTCTGACTGCTTCTCCATAAGATTTAAGAACCTTCCTCGAGCAACAATTGAAGCCGCAGCTACTGCCATATCAGATTCCGCTTTATGCATCTGATCCAACCTGACATCAAGAGTGTGAAACTCTCTCTCTAATCTAGACTTAGAATTAGAGAACTGATCAATCAGTATGTATGAGGGATTGCCGAGACTTGATGTCCTTAATTGTTCAATTAATTGTGAAACACATCGAAAATGGAGTTTTGCCAAGATTATCGAGATATTAGGAATTTCGACATATCTTTCATTATAATCCTCGGGAAGAAGCTCACAAAAAGAATACTTTGATGAGTCCAGCTCTTTATAAATTTTTAATATTTTTGTATCAGCGATTTTCTT
>JAHDCA010000015.1:0-10908 GCA_020630115.1 Candidatus Dojkabacteria bacterium
TTTGAGCTTCGAGTAAATTTCTTACCTCTTCAAGCTGGATATCAACTATCTGAGTAAGTTGGGATTTGTCCAGAGACTTAAATACTATTACTTCGTCAAGTCTGTTGATAAATTCTGGCTTGAAGCTGTTCTTCATAAGTACTTCAAGTTCATCAAGCATCTTATCGTACTCCTGATGTGAATCTTCAATCTCATCGGTTTCCTTGCCTTGCGTCATATAGTTCATTATCTTCTGGGCACCAATGTTAGAAGTTGAGATTATGATAGTATTTTTAAAGTCCACAGTTTTACCCTTTCCATCAGTAAGACGACCATCATCGAAAACCTGAAGTAAGATGTTAAATACATCTGGGTGAGCTTTCTCGATCTCGTCAAGTAGGATTACACAGTAAAGTTTTCTTCGCACTGCCTCAGTAAGCTGTCCACCTTCTTCATATCCAACAAATCCTGGAGGCGAACCGATTAAACGAGTAACAGCGAATTTTTCCATGTATTCACTCATATCTAGCCTGATAATTGCAGATTCATCTCCGAAAATCTGTTGTGCCAAAGTCTTAGCAAGTTGAGTCTTACCAACTCCTGTTGGCCCAAGGAACATAAATGATGCGATAGGTTTATTCACTGGTTTAAGACCAACTCTTGCTCTTCTGACTGCCTCAGATACTGCTTTAACTGCATCTTCCTGCCCGATAACCCTTTGGTGTAAGTGAGACTCTAGTTTTAGTAGTCTTTCCTTTTCTTCTGCCTTAAGATCTTGAACAGGAATACCTGTTGATAGAGCTATTATTTCGGCTATGTCATCTTCGGAGACTTCAGGTGTTCCAGTACCCCTTTTACGCCCCCATTCATCTATTAAAGGTTGAATCTTTGACTTCTGCGACTCAATCTTTACTTTTATCTTAGCACTAGCTTCATGTTCACCACCTCTGCTTAACGACTCTCTCTCTTTTTCAAGTTGGCTTATTTCAACTCTCTTGCTTCTTAATTCTTCCGGTTCGTTTGTTGTTTCAATTTTCACCTTAGAAGCTGCCTCATCAATTAGATCAATTGCTTTATCAGGTAAAAATCTGTCTTGTATAAATCTTTCTGAAAGATTAGCTGCAGCGTGGATGGCATTTTGAGAGATCTTAACTTTATGATGAGCTTCATACTTATCTTGAAGTCCATGTAAGATCTCAATTGTTTGATCAACAGTTGGTTCATTGACTAGAACTGCTTGGAATCTTCTCTCAAGAGCTGAATCTTTTTCTATATACTTCTTATACTCGTTAAGTGTTGTTGCCCCAACAACTTGAATCCCACCTCTTGCAAGTTGTGGTTTAAGTAAATTGGCTAGGTCTAATTGTCCATCTTGTGCACCAGAGCCCACAATTGTATGCAACTCATCGATAAAAAGAATTGTCTCCTGTGAAGAATTTTCTAGTTCACTTAAAAGCTTTTTCGCCCTCTCTTCGAATTCTCCTCTGAACTTCGAGCCTGCTAGTAATGATCCAAGATCAAGCTCCTTAACCGCTTTACCTTTGAGAACATCTGGAACACTATCTTGAACGATCCTAACCGCAAGCCCTTCAGCTATCGCTGTTTTACCTACTCCTGGCTCACCTATAAGTACTGGGTTATTCTTCTTACGTCTTGAAAGTATCTGTATTACCCTCGTAATCTCATCTGATCTTCCTATGACAGGATCGATCTTGCCTGTCTTAGCTAATTTGTTGAGATCTCTAGAGTATTTATCTAGTGTAGGTGTTTGACTTGTTTCTTTTGTTTTCTTGCCTTCTGCATCCCCCTCACCAACTAATTTGAGTACAGCTTGCCTTGCTTTTGTTGCATCTATCCCTAGCTTTTTGAAAATCTGAGAAGCTATACCCTCACCTTCACGTATTAAGCCCAATAAGATATGCTCACCTCCGATGTAGTTATGCTGAAGTTGCATGGCCTCTTGAAATGATAGTTGTAATACTTGTTTAGCTCTCGGCGTTAGTCCTGGTTTCAAAACCTCGTTATCAAGTCTTGTGATAGAGTTGGAAGCTTGCTCTTTGAGCATCTGGCTATCTATCGAGAGCTCTTTTAATAGGCGTAAAACCACATCGTCTTGTTCAAGTATCCCAGATAATAAGTGTTGTGTATCAATATTAGGATTTCCATTATCAATTGCTGATGCAGCAGCAAATTGTATTGAATCTTTTGTCCTTTGAGAGAAGAATTTTGAAATATCTACTCTCTCGCCTCTTCCTTTGTTTTGACCGTAAGGATTCATCTATTTAGCAGTAATAACTTATTCATATATCTACTTTAGCAGTAGAAAATTAAAACTTTATTAAAGAATTATTAAATTTTAGCACGAATGTTTTGGCAGTCAAGTGTTGGGAGTGCTAGTCTTTTGCTGCTACTAATCCGATCTTTCAAATATCGAATATATCTTTTTAGCAGCGTAAGCTTGGAAAACTTGTTGCCCCATTTTTAGACTTGATGAATCATCAACCGCATTTAGAAAGGTGTCTTTACTCAATTCTCGCTCCTGGATAATCACTGCGAGGTTTGAATCTTCAAGTACTTTAGCATTTTTATATTGCTCATTATTAGCTGCAAAGCTAAGTGGGATTAGGATCGCTGGAGTTCCAACGACACCGAGTTCATAGACAGTGTTTGCACCAGCTCTTGCTATGACTAGGTCTGCATTATTAAATAGGAATCCAGCGTCTTCTTTTTCATAAAATTCTGAAGCTATTAGATTATCGTAATTACTCAACTCAGACTCGAATTTTCGGATGTCCTTATGAGTCTCGTTGGCTCCAGTTTGGATAAATATATTCCACTTCTTAGTAAGTTCTGGAAGTGAATTCAAGATGGTCATGTTTATCTTATGACTTCCCTGCCCTCCACCAGTTATGAACATAAATTTCTTTTTGGGGTTAGCTTTTAGGACTTTTTTGATTCTCATTGCTAGATCAGTATTTGAATCTTTGTTGAAAATTCCTTTCCTTACAGGATTGCCGGTTAATTGTGTCTTATGAGCTGGGAAATGATCTTTAGAACTTTCAAAACTTATCATCACTTTAGTTGCCAGCCGACTTACGATCTTATTAGCAAGGCCAACTGCTGCTGTTTGTTCGTGGAGATAAATTGGTATTTGAAGTACCCATGCAGCTAAGCAAAGTGGTACTGATACAAAACCCCCAGTTGATATTATCTTTTGAGGTTTGTGAGCTCTTAAAATATTGAATGAGTCATATATACCAGCAATGAGCTTGAATACTAATTTAAATTGCGACCAATCAAACTTTCTTTGTAATTTGGCAGCTCTTATAGTTAAGAACTTGAATTGAGCATCTGCAAATCTTCGAGCCTCGATACTTAGGCCTGACTTATCACCGACCATTGCGACATTTGATCCTACATATATCATTCCCTTATAGAATTTCTCACCTTCGTTTGCTACAAATTCATCAATGATTGCCTGAGCAGCGCTAATGTGCCCACCCGAGCCACCTCCTACGAAGCAGTACTTGATTTTAGAACTTGTGCTCATTTAGATATTTTACCATTGAATCGAGTTGAAGAGAGCTTTAACTTGGTTCAATTCTTCAATAGTTAAAATATCAGAACTATTAGGTCTGAAGGTTGCAAAGATATAATCATACTTTTCTCCTCTAATGGTTGAAGTGTATCCGTCAAGCACTGGATCATCGATAGGATACTTCTCTTTAAAGATCTCATTTAGACTTGAGTAATATGCAATCCCAGACTCATTATCGTTAAGATAGTCTTGGTAATTTGAAATTCTGCTTGAGATATATACGTCCTTTCCATCAATATTAAATTCCTCACCTTCGCCTAATTCTTTTTCAGGTGAAGAGTTGTTTTGAATTACTCCTTGTATCCCTAGTAGTTCCTGGTTATTATGCTCCCAAAATACGATATCGATAAATAAGTTATCTGATAAATCAATTCGGATGTTTTGCTCATCAGCCCTATCATTGGCAGTTTCTGTAAAAGTAAATGATGTTGGTATAGATATATTTGAGCCCTCTGTTCCAAGCTCATACTCGCCATATCCTTCTGAAATTTCTTGAGTAGCCTCTGTTTTTAAAGCTTGGGCATTTTCTAGCTCAATTTCAAGAGTGTCAATCTCATTCTCCTTAACCTTCAAATTTTCATCAAGTTTCTTATTAATCTCTTTTAATTCTGCTACTTCGTAATCCGCATTTGTTCGCTCGTTCTCAAGCTGGATATTGTCATAAAATAAGTATGCTGCGAGTAATCCTGTTATCGTGAATAATATAGCCATCGTTATTAGTGGTAGGTTTCTTTTCATATTTCTAAAGTCAAATTAGTTCTTATACTAATATAACGAATTTACTCGACTATGGTAACTGTAACTTGTCTACCAATCGAATTTCTCAAGAGTGCTGATGATAATAAGTATTTCCTGGTCTGTAAGCTTTGTGAGCCTGTTCTCATGATAAAAATTTACAATAAAAGTACCGTTTGGTGTGTAAACACCTTCGATAGTATCTCCTCTTGGATAAGTGCCGAGCATTAGTTGCGTATAATCATCCTCACCGTAATATGAGAATAATGGTGGCTTGTGTTCGTAATCTGAATCTCTCCCAAAGATTTCATCTTTCACATCATAATTAAAGACTTGATTGTAAAAATAAACTCTAGCATTCGTTTCCTGAATATTTACCTCATATAGCTTTCTATCAAAGTCTAAAAAGTAATCTTGGCTTTCCCTTTGATAGTCAGTATATCGAAGCTTACTTGAGTAATCTGCCATGATTTCTATAAATAGATCATCGTTTAAATATGCTCGATAATATCCACCCTTTGTATGATCTCTGGGATCTAGGGATTCGTATAGTTCGAATGCTATTTCATTCTCTTGTTTTATACTTGACTTACTGTTTTGATCTTCAGTCTCATCACTCGAAATTATTTCAGTATTTAGGGTCTCGCCATTATCAATATCGACATTAAAGATATATAAAATTACAAATATCTCAAATAAAAAGATTGGGATTGCCAAGATAATTATGCAGACCAGTACTGCTTTTTTAGCGCGTTTCATTGCTGATTTATAACAGCATCTTTTAAATCTCAGCGGTCCTGTATCTACTCAGATTTAGTAAGAGCCCCATTGCACTCATTGCTACAAGGGTTCCGGAGCCTCCATATGTTAAGAATGGGAATGGAATTCCAGTTAGTGGTAGCAGTCCAACATTTACAGCCATATGCAAGAAAGTCTGAAGTGAAAGCCAGATTACGATACCCATGACCATGTATTGGGATTGTGCATCAGGCATCACTTTAGATAGTTTGATCCCGTATCTATAAAACCATACCCAGCTTAGAATAATAATAACTCCACCAAACATCCCAAACTCTTCTAAGATTATTGGAAATATTGAATCAGTAAAAGCTGTATTTTCAGGTAAGTAACCAAATCTCTGCCTCGAAGCACCAAAACCTTTGCCCCAAAATCCAGCACTGCCTATACCTATAAGTATCTGTTGAACATGATAACCTGTTGATGAACTATCAACGACCTCACCTCTTAGAAGTAATGGGATAAATGTTTTGATCCTAGTTAGTCTGTACTCTGCAAGTACTCCTGCAAGCACTCCTGCGATCCCAAGTACTCCACCTATAGCTGCACTTCCTACTAGATGTGCGATATCTTTACCAGAGATAAAAAACATCATGAAAGCTGTAGCACCAACTATGATTGTTGTTCCAAGGTCAGGCTCGAGAACTACTAGTATAAGACAGAATAGTAAGACTGCGGAGAACTTAGCGATTTTCTCACCAAAACCGTATCTTAATGATTCCTTAAAGTTTGCATAAGTCTTTCTCTCTTTAGCTAACCATGATGATAGGTAGATGATCAGTGAGATCTTGAGAAACTCTGCTGGTTGTATCCTGAAAGCTCCATAACCAAGCCATCTTGACGCGTTATTAATATTTAGTCCGATACCGGGTATAAGAACTAAGATTAGTAAAATTATATTTATCAATAAGATTAGCCATGAAAATCTCATGATGAATTTATAATTAATACGATAAGCGATATAAGTGGGAATAGCACCTACGAAGACCCAGATAACTTGAAGCTTTAGAAAATAAAATTGGTCATTTAATTCAGTTGATGCGATGAATATTGAGGCATTATAGATCTCGAGTATCCCAAAAAGTAGATATGCAATAAAAAATATCAGTATCGGTTGATTTACAGACTTTAACTTGCTTTTAACTTGGGTGAGTCTTGGGCTTTTCATACTTATACTAATATATTATATTAGAGTTCAGTAAGGGTAAACGATTAAATAATTTTTTAATGAATTTTTAATAATGATTACTAATAATAATCCCCAAGTAGCAAGTTCTTCAGGCGATTCAGCAAATCTGTCTTCATCACTTTTAACTGAGAAGACTTTTGATGAGACTATTGAGGACCAGATGAACGAATGGAAGTGTCTTGTTTGCAACTTTGTATATGAAGGAGTTGTTGTAAAGTCCGAATGCCCTAAATGCGGAAATAACGATCCGGATAAGTTTGACTAATATCAACTTTTTAAACTAGAAAATTTTGAACTGGTGCCGAGAGAGGGACTTGAACCCTCACGGACGTAATGTCCAACGGATTTTAAGTCCGTCGTGTCTGCCAATTCCACCACCTCGGCACAATGTTAGTAATCTTATCTCAAACAGCAAGTACTGTAAAGATAGATGATCAATTGATCGTTATTGTTCATATTAATCAGAACTACTAATTAATATCATGAACAATAAATCTTTTGGAGGTGGTGACGGGATTCGAACCCGTGATAGAGGTTTTGCAGACCCCGGCCTTAACCAACTTGGCTACACCACCGTTAAATTCTAAAGAGCGTTTTGACTTTTATAGCAGGTCGACAAATTGATAGAGCTCGCAATCAACTTGCCGACACATGCTATTTTACACTAAACTAGAGATTGATAGGTCTACCCTACCATCACCGTTCATGTCTGTAATTATAACAACTTTTTGACCTTTTTCTAACCCATAATCTTCACCTACTAGTGACATCTCTTTTGATTCATCAACCACTGTGATAACACCTCTGTAAAATCTGAATTTTCTTGCATTTTCATAGCTGCTAGTTACTACCCATAATTTACCGTTTCTTCTATGTCTAGCTATTGAACCAACTGTCTCGATTTTGTCAGTTTTGATAATAACACCGTCTAATTCAAGACTTTCGGCGATTTCGAAACCGTGTCTAGCAATTTCATCTACCTCATCACCTGCATTTGTAGGGCTTACAACAACATCTGCCATATACTCCTTCTCTGTCTCTTTAGCGATTCTTGCCATAACTTCAACTACGCCAATAGGGTGATCACCAACACTTGTCTCCGCAGAAAGCATAACTGCATCAGTTCCATCATAAACTGCATTTGCTACATCTGATGTTTCAGCTCTGGTTGGGTATGGATTAGTTTTCATACTTTCAAGCATCTGTGTTGCAACTATCACTGGTTTACCAGCGTTTCTGCATTTGTATACCATCATTTTCTGAATTGCAGGTACTTGTTCTAAAGGCACTTCAACTCCCATATCCCCTCTTGCAACCATTACTCCATCAACGATCTCTAGTATTTCATCGAAATTGTCGACTCCTTCACCATTTTCAATCTTTGCAATGATCTTTATGTCTGAGTCACCAATAACCTCTCTTATCTCTTTAACATCATTTACATTTCTAATGAAAGAAGCTGCAACCCAGTCGTAACCTAACTCGACTCCAGCAGTGATGTCTTCAATATCTTTCTCACTTAACCCGCCGAAATCAATACTAACTTTAGGTACATTTAGACCTTTTTTGGTTCCTAACTCGCCACCATCAATAACGATGCAGTTAACAAACTCACCACTGATTCCTTCAACCTTTAGTGTTATGTATCCATCATCAAGTAAGATCATGTCTTCAGCTTTTACTTGGCTTGAGAAGTTCTTGTATGTTAGTTTAATTCTCTCCTCTGTTGAGTCACCATGGTATTCTGAGCCTACAAGTTGGATCTTAGAACCAGTTTTGATCATCATTTTTTCATCATAACCTGTTGTCCTGATCTCATGACCTTTTGTATCAAGCATAAGGATAATTTCATCATCTATATCTCTAAAGAATTTGTGCATTCTTTGAATTTCAGGAACGTCTGCGTGTGATGCGTTGATTCTTGCTACTGTTAAACCATGGCTGATCATCTCTCGAATAACGTCTGCATCCCATGTTGAGGGGCCTATTGTGGCAATTATCTTAGTATTTGGGAGATTGTTTTGCATTTATTGTATTGAAAAATTTATTTTATAACGATATATTATTTCAGAAAATCATGAAAAGTACAGTCAAATTTATGATCATATCAACTTTAATTGCACTTATGTTGTGCAACTATTTTGAGAACTTTGTTTTTACAACTTTGCAGGATAAGAATCTGTTTCTCGTTGGTTTTGGATTCATCTGTTACTTTAATGTTGCAGTGTTAGATTTTTTTAGAATTACCGAGAATTATGTCACGGCAGTGCTGATGTACTCTTTGATTGGATTTGTTTATCTGGTTGGGATGGACTTTATCTTCGATACTTTCTTGATAGTTGACTTTGCTTTCCCAGGTTACTTCATTGGTAATATCGGTGTTGACCCACTAGTGATTAATAGCTATGTTGCATGTGCAATATTTACAACCCTTTGTGGCATATTATTTAGGATAATGTATAATTTAGATTATGAATGATAACCTATACAACGTACTTCTTTATAGTCAAATAGTAGTAAGTCTTTTGTTAATAATTTCGATTATTCTTCAGAACCGAGCTGAGGGCATGGGTGGATTGATACCTGGTGGAGGCGGTGGTGAAGTCTTTAGAACTAAGCGAGGAATCGAGAAGTTCTTATACTACGCAACTATTGTACTAATTGTAGCTTTTGCAACACTTTCAATGGTTCTAGTGAAGTTTAACTAAGTAAACCTTTACTATTAATGATTTATCGATTTAGAGAATTTTTCTGGAATTTACCTGATAACTTTGTGATATTTGTTGCAAGTATTCAGCCATTTTTCTCTATAGTAGTAGCCAGTGTATTCGCAATCTTGTTGATTGGTAATTTCGAAAATGATTTCGTAAGAGATTTACTCAAAGATTCTGAGTCTAAGCAGATAACTGAAGGTACATATGGATTTGTTGAGCAATTAAATCCATTATTATTTAACTCCCAAGATTACTTTATAAACCCTGCGCTTGGTGATGTAGCCGAGCTTGGTCTTGAGAAGCTTCATAATCTTGATAAACAAGGTAATCCAACTCCAGCGATCGGTTCTGAGTTCTCAACTACTGATGGAGGTAAGACTTTTGTAATTAAGATCAATCCAGACCTTAATTGGTCTGATGGTAAGCAAATTACAGCAAAGGATGTCGTTTATACATTTAACGCTTCTAAGAGTATAAATCGAGCTGACTCAGTTGGATCAAAATTTGATAATATTAATATTACACAGTCTGGGGAATTTGAAGTTAGATTTGAATTGTCGAATTTGATAGAAGGTCAGGAAAGTATTGGTAATTTTTACGAGTTGATAACTTTTTATGTTCTGCCTGAGCATGAGTTAAAGAAGTATGAGCAGGACTTTGAGGGCTATGATTACTTGCTGAGTAAAGTTGGTGCAGGCAATCTACGACTAGATGATATTGTAGGTAATTCTTTTGAATTTGTAGTTAATGAAAATTGGGAGAACTCTGATTTTTCCATAGATAACTATTCATATAAGGTTTTCAACGATCGGGAAAAACTGGACTTTGCTTTTTCAAATGGTGATATTGATGTTGTGTCGCATAGCCCAAGTCTGATAAGTGATTTGGAGTCTCAATACTCAAATTTTGAGATTGTTAAAAATGATCTACCATTTGAGAAGAAGCTTCTATATTTCAACACACAAAATGATACACTTGCTAATGAAGACTTAAGAATTGCCCTATCGTATCTGTTTGATGACGCAAAATTTTATGAAGAAAATGATTTTATTGACCTTGAGAGTACAAACGGTCCTATAAATGATTTCTCATGGGCATTTAGTAAAGATGATGACAATAAGCAATTCGAGTTTAACAAGGATCTCTTCGACTTATACAAGAAGGAATCAGGATTAGAATTCTCAGTTGATTCTCCTCTTAGTTTGGAGCTTGCTTATCTTAAAACTGATGAAAATATATTGATCGCTGACTTTCTTGCTCAGAACTGGAAAGATCACGGCATAAACTTGTCTGTAAAAGAGATTTCATACGAAGTTTTAACTGGTGAGCTATTACAGAGAAGAAATTTCGATATGCTTTTACTTGAGACATCATTTTCAGTTGACCCAGATCAGTTCTCTCTGTGGCACACTTCTCAAATTGATAATCAGGGTCTTAACTTTGCTGGATTGAGCTTTGAAAATATCGATAAGACTCTTGAAGAAGGTATCTCTTTGTATACTAGAACTCAGAGGAAAGACGCCTACAATAAGTTCCAGATAAGTTTTACAAATAGACCTCCAGTTATATTTATCGGTCAGAGACAGTTCCCGTTGTTAGTAAGAGATGGTATCAATGGTTTTGAGGATTTAGAAATTAATTACGCTAGAGAGCGTTTCGAGAATATTGAACAGGTAAAGTTCTAAAAGATGAAGTTGGTCTCAATCTAAGCAGCTCTTTAAACTAGAGTTCATGTTCAATAAAGTTATTTTAGTTCTATTTGATCTCTATTGAGATCTTCGACTTGGATGGTTTTGGTTTGTCTGGAACCTTTGGTAAGCCAGTTAAGTTACTTTTGCTTGAAGATTTGGAAGATTTGGAAGATTTGGAAGATTTGGAAGATTTGGAAGATTTGG
>JAHDCA010000015.1:11008-15591 GCA_020630115.1 Candidatus Dojkabacteria bacterium
GATTTGGAAGATTTGGAAGATTTGGAAGATTTGGAAGATTTGGAAGATTTGGAAGGTTTGGTGGCTTTCTTAACTTTGCTCTTAGTTTTAGTCTTCTTAGACGAAGTAGATCTTTTCTTTGCTACTTTTGATGGTTTAAGCTTTTTACTCGAAAGCTTTTTCGCTATAGAGACATCTTTCCCGTCTGGGTCAGGATCATGATCTTGGAACTTCTTTAAAAATTCTTCTTTTGAGACTGAATTTGTAGGGTCACTACTTCTCAAGCTTCCTAACTTATTCATTGAAGACTTGATTTTATTTTTCGGAGATTTTAACTTGTTCATTATCTCGCCTTCTATTAATCTTGTTTTTCTATTAATAAAAAATTTTGCTAGAAGGATGCCTAAAGTTAAGCCTCCTATAAAGACAATACCGATACCCAGGTTGTTAGAGTTAGATTCAATAAAGTCAGAAGTAGAATTTGTAATTGTTTCTTTTACTGATTGAGTGCTCGCAAGCTCCTCCTCTTGCTCTACTTGGTCAGTGAGACTTTGAGATGCAAGAGAGATATTTTTTAGTTTTGAAGGGTTGCTTGTAAATCCATTCGCTTTGGCAAAAGCAAGTAAAGAAATTTCCTGTGAATCAATATCTCTAGTGTTTACTTCCCAATTACCATCTAGATCAGAAGTTGTACTGACTTGGTATTGTTGCTCATCTGAGATAACGATTAGATCGATTGAAGCGTTACCTACTGCCGTACCAGTAACTTTTATCTGGTCGCCATCCTCTACCTGTGTGTCAATTATTGGGGCTCTAGGGATTACTATCATCTTGTGCTCGTAAGTTCTTAGTACACCTTCTTTATCCTCATACTCGAAAAGTAAAGAGTGTTCACCAAACTCAAGTGCTGGTGTTATGGTGTAAGGATTCTCGATCTCAAATTTCTCTCCAGTATCTAATGTGAGTTTGACTCCCGCCTCGTCTTCAGAAGGGTCAACGAAAGTAATAATTAAATTGGGCTTGTCTGTCTCACTTGGTAATGAAAGTAATAAATCATCCATAATCTATAATTTACTATAATTATATACTTCTTCAAGTAATGCTTTA
The DNA here is from genome assembly GCA_020630115.1 of Candidatus Dojkabacteria bacterium. Classification (GTDB taxonomy): domain Bacteria; phylum Patescibacteriota; class Dojkabacteria; order SC72; family JAHDCA01; genus JAHDCA01. The sequence goes on from JAHDCA010000015.1 coordinate 12,095, forward strand.
CTTTGTTCTTCTGTTGCTAGCTCTGTTTGAAAAGTGTTGTTGATAAAGGTCGGGATAAGATTGTAAGTAATATGTTGACCGTTATAGAAGAAATGTTGAGCGATCATACCAGTTCTTACTTCTTCCTCAAAAAGCTGGTCAAAAGAGAAATTACCAAGACTGTTGAAGATAACAGTATCATTTGAGTACTCTATGCCTTGTACCCAGCTTGCATGAACGCCGTTAATGATATCTGCTCCAGAATTTATCGCAGCTTGTGCAAAGCTCCTATGCACATCTGCTGAGGGATCTCTTGTAAAAGTATTAACTCCCCATTGGAAGTCAACAATCACTACGTCTGCTTCACTCTTAGCTTTTAGAACTTCTGACTCTATCTCTGTGAAATTTGCAGGTACATTACCACTTCTTGTTTCTGTAGCGTATATCGCTACTGGTCCGACAAAATTATACCCAAGAAACGCAATCTTGGTTCCATTGTTCTCAATAATTAGTGCTTCATTTGCCGATTCTAGATTATCCCCTCCTCCAAAGTATTCTATGTTGTTTTGATCATAAAGCTCCAAAGTACTTAAAAAATCTGCCCTACCGTAATCAAGCAGTTGATTACCTGTTAAGCCTACAACATCAACACCCATATGGGTTAACATCTCCACGGAGCTAGGCAATCCGCAGAAAACTAATGTTTGTTCAGCTTGAGTACATCTATCGGTATAGCTTGTCTCATTGGATACATGTGAAATATCAGCAGATCGAAGAGTATCGGCGATTTTTCTAACTGGATAAAGGTTATCGTTCTTACTATCAATTATGTTGAATTGAGATCTGGCACCTAGAACAGAGGTTCCAGTTAGCATTACATCAGTGAGTTTGTTTTGATTGAAGTTGTATTGGTCTATCTGCTCACTTATTGTTTCGATTGTTTTAGAATTTTCATTTGCTCTGATAAAGATTGAAGACTGATAAGGATATATATTCTGGCTATAGTTAGGAGAGATAGGGCTAACCTCATTGATATCAACAATCTTAAACTCAGGCCTCATAGCTGAGAATGGGATAAGCATATATTTATCTTTTGATGTTTTAGTGATCTCTGCAATCTCATTTGCAGTTTTAGGTACGTAGGTCTCAGGTAACTCAAAATTTTGAGCTACTTCTGAGGAGATCTCGAGGATGTTATTATTGAAGATTCTATTTTTTACAAATTCATCAAAATCTTCTGCTGTTAGCTTGAGTGTAGGGAAAGTGTCAAAGCGCGTTGCTAGTACAATTGGGCTTTGAGCTGCTGCTTTTGCACCATCAAAAGCCTCTCTTGATATTGCAACATCACACTCTTCACTTAGCTGCTTTGAAAAAGCTATGGTGCCAGTATTGTAAGTAAGGCTAGTTATATTGTTGCGCAGGTCATCTTCGATTGAACTATCTATACATATTATCTCTGAGTCATTGTCACCTACAAAGTTAGAAGTTGGGTTGCTTGAATCTTGTTGCGAGTTATTAGAGGGGTTGTTAATCGGGTTGAGGTTTATATCTCCGTTGTTGTTACTTCTGATTAGTGCGATTGAGTATGTTAGAACGAGTAAGGAAATCAGGAAAAATACAAACGCTGAGCTTAGGATGAAGTACTTGTTCTTGTAATCGAAATCTAGATTCTCAATTGCTTTCTTAAGAAGATTTTTCATCTTCTATCAGTTTATCAGTAAAGAGAATTCCTTCCAAGTGATCGATTTCATGCATAACAATTCGAGCGTTCCAATCATATAATTTTTTAGATATTTGTTCACCTTCGTAATTAGTGTATTTAACCTTTATACCGTTGAATCTTTTTACCAATCCTTCTGCTTTAGGGATACTTAAGCACCCTTCTTTGTCTGTGCTTTGAGTGAAATCAATAATCTGGAAAGTCGGGTTAATGAAAAGTTCATAATTATCAGAATTCATCTCCATTGCCCAAAACATCCTTAGTGGTACTCCTACCTGGATAGCGCTTAGCCCGACAGGTTTCCAGCCCTTTGGCATCTTAACCTCAAGCATCTTGGTTTTCATATCGTCTGCGAATTTTTGAATATCTTTAAGAGAGTACTCTTTGAAGTCTACAGGTAAAGATTTGATACGAAGTTCTGCCTCATGCTCGGGCGTGTTTACCATGTCTAGAACTTTCCTTGCTTCCAATTTCATTATGCTATTATTAATTATTAAGATTTTTAAGTTTATTCGATTTTATCATAATGGGTTATGTCTCCAAAGCTTTAGAAATTATCTCTCAAAGAGATCCAAACCAAGAATTATTTAATCAAGCAGCTACTGAGGTGTTTGAAAGTCTTTCTAATTATATCGATAGAAATCCCGCTTATGAACAGAATAAAGTTCTTGAGCGAATGATTGAACCTGAGCGAATCATACAGTTTAGAGTTCCTTGGCAAGATGATAAAGGAATTATCAATGTTAATCGTGGCTTTAGGATTCAATTTAACGGTGCATTAGGTCCTTACAAAGGTGGTACAAGATTTCATCCTTCTGTCACCCTTGATACTCTAAAATTCTTAGCTTTTGAGCAGACATTTAAGAATGCTCTTACAGGTATCCCTATGGGCGGTGGTAAAGGTGGTAGCGACTTTGACCCTAAAGGTAAAAGCGATTCTGAAGTAATGCGATTCTGCCAATCCTATGTTAATGAGCTTCATAGGCATATTGGACCTAACACTGATGTTCCAGCAGGTGATATCGGAGTTGGAGGTCGAGAGATCGGATATATGGCTGGTCAAATGCGTAAACTTACAAATAGTTGGGATGGTACTTGGACTGGTAAAAATTATAAGTGGGGAGGAAGTTTAATGAGGACACAGGCAACTGGTTACGGTTTGGTATATATGACTGCCGAAGTATTAAAGCAACATGGTGACTCTTTTGAAGGTAAGACTGTGACGGTCAGTGGATCAGGAAATGTTTCTTTGTATGCAATTGAAAAATTAATCGAACTAGGTGCTAAAGTCCTAACTGTAAGTGATAGTGGTGGTTACGTTTATGATCCTGCGGGGATCGATAGTGAAAAACTAGCTTGGTTGATGGAGTTGAAATTTGAGAAGCGAGGGCGAATAAGTGAATTTGCTGAGAAATACCCTGCCGAATATCACGCTGGTAAAAGACCTTGGGAGGTAAATGCGGATATTGCCCTACCATGTGCAACTCAAAATGAGGTCGAGATCGCTGATGCTAAACATCTGGTATCCGAAGGTTATAAGTATGTTCTCGAGGGAGCAAATATGCCTCTGACAGTTGATGCAATCGAAGTAATTACTCGAGCAGGTATAGTCTATGTCCCAGGTAAGGCAGCTAATGCCGGTGGTGTTAGTGTTTCAGGTCTAGAGATGGCCCAAAATGCTGGATTTACCTTCTGGAGTAGCGAGCGAGTTGATGAGGAACTAAAGCATATCATGGAAGTAATTCACAGTCTCTGTGTTGAGTTTGGCTCTATGCGAGGAGATGGTACTGTTGATTAT
>JAHDCA010000016.1 GCA_020630115.1 Candidatus Dojkabacteria bacterium
CGCGCGTAACTTGACTCTCCTTAAATCGAGAGATTTAGACGTAAATTTTTGCATTAGGAATGCATCCTTCACCGTTCAATTTTACTATCAAAGGACCTGGTTTTGATGGTATATAAGATGTGATCCATAAAACGAGATCTGCAAGCGTTTCCTTGCTTAATGCAGGTACTTCTTTAAAGGATATTTCTATTTTAGGTTCCTTTGAAAATTCCCCATATTCATCAAAGCTCAAATTGTTTTGTGAATCTGATCCTTGTACAATTTTAACTGAGCCGTGATCCCGAACACTGACTACTTCAGTTAAATATTTTTGATGAACTCTCATATTGTCACCAACATAATAAACCAATGAGCCATCATCATCTCTCTGTAATTCTGTGATAGAAATCTTTGCACTTTCCATTAACATGTCTAAATCTTCACCTAACTTTTTCTCATCTAAACCAAGTGTCACTATTAATACACTCGCACCCTTAAAGCCAGTCATCCAGACTCCATTAGAATCATGGATCTCCATACTCGATTTAATACCTAGGCTTTCAAGTAATAGGGAGTATGTTGGGCCACTTACAATATCATTAAAGATTAATAGCCCCAAATCCTCGGGCGGATTTATCCAATACTCAACCGTACTTTCTATTGGGCTGATACCTCCACTTTGGTTATTACTCATAAACATATTTAAATTAATCTACCCTGGCGATTATATCCTATAATATAGTATTGTCAAATTAATCACTAAAGCCAGATTCATTTCCCAAATACTAAGAATACAACAACCAAACAACTAACCACATCAACAAAGATATCCAACCTTTTCCCCAAAACATTATCAATCTTTAACTTCCTAGCAACCCATCCATCAAGATTATCAAAGATAATATGAAATATTAATAATCCAAATATAAGAGGCCACTTAACATTATTTCTAATTGCGACCTCTGAACATAAAGAATCAAGGCATACAGTAGGTGATTGCTTAAGTTGAATGAAATAGACTGCATTGCAGAAAACAAATAAGCGAAATGCTGTTATAAAATTCGCAATATTATTATAACGCAAATCATCTTTATCAAAGATGTCCCAGAAATAACTATTTATAAAATAAGTCATCTGAGATTATACTCTCTAAAAGTTGTTTCTCAAACCCCACCAAGGATCATCCCAGCCTCTATATCAGAAGCCTTCTTCCTTGCTTTATCGATAAAGTCAGGAGTTACAGTAATAGCATCAGCACCGTTGGAGATAGCTTCGTCAATCAAAGCAACGCTTCTTTGAGATACGACTATTGATCTAAGTTCTGCAAGTTTACAAATCTCGAGTACATTCTTAACAACTTTCAGAACACTATTTGAAGAGAGATTTACAAGATTATTCTCCGCATCAAGCGACAGGCCTTGAAGCTGTCGAGCAATGCTTGGGGTATTTAAGATGATACCATCAACCTTAGCTTTTAATATCTCTTCAAGTATTACGACTTCAGTAGCACTCTCGATTATTAAGTAGATCTTGAAGTTACGAGTTCGCTTCAGACCATTTACAGTTATTAACTTCTTAACTGCTCTTAGTGCCTCAACTGAGTTAGGTGAGTGAATAGCTAGATTAACATTTTTGTTCTTATGGACATTTCTTACCCTTTTAATGATTGATAATTGTCGTTTGAACAATTCATCATTTGCAGCGAGCCTTTGTGCACCAACAGCACTATCAGCCAAATCAGAATTTTCAAATTTACTTCCATGAGTTAAAGCTCTCATCTGCTCAACAGTAGCACTTCCGATAGAGACAATAACTTCTCTATCTTCAAAGACATCTGCAAAGCCATCAATATTCTTAGCAATCAATGATTGGTACTCTTTGAACTTCTTATCTTTAACAAAAGCTAGTGGGTGTCTCTTCTGACTCAAAACAACACTATCAAGATCGTAATAAACGAAACCATCAGCTTTAGTCATATCCTCAGAGAAGTAATCAACGAATATATCTGTCGCTGTTACTGTATCCTGGGAACCTACACCTTGAGTTACTACAATAGTGTCTGGCTGTTCAAGCTCATCTGATTGGGAAGGAGCAGCGACTGCTTCTTGCATTTGGTTTGTTAGTGGAACTTCATTCTGATCTTGAGATTCATTGGAAGCTTTTTTACTACCCATTAAGAATCCTACTGACTCCGTAGGCAATGACTTTACCTCTGTAGCGGCATCGACTTGTACATTTGTCTTACGAGCAAACATAGGATTGCTTTCAGATCGATCTTCATTCTGTTGTATGATCTGATCCCTAATTAATTGAGTATCCTGAGCTTCATCCATAGCGGTTTGAGTATCACCGAGGTTCATAGCTGCAGTTTCAGACTTGATAATATCAACAGGATTTTCAGAAGCAGGAGGAGTTTGATTTTCATCCTGAAGTTTTGCAATATCACCTTCAATCTGACCAGTTAATTTGTAAATCGAGCCAGTATTACCATCAATCTTTACTGTATCACCCTCAACTATAAGTGGGGTAGCCATAGCAACACCAACAACCGCTGGTACATTATGCTCACGAGCTAATACAGCGACATTACTAGTTAAACCACCATCGTCAACGATAACACCACCACTCATCAAGAGTAACCTTTCAAATTCGGGTAAGTACTTCTCCATAACGAGAATCGTATTTCTTGTAGCTACAACTTTATCGAAATTATTCTTATCAACCTTCTTAGCAATTCCACTAATTACACCAAACGAAGCTCCGATACCTGAAAGGATCTGAGTTTGAGTAGTCGCATTATTAATCTTGTTTGTAACCGCAGCGACTAAGTCTTTCTTCACTTCTTTCTCATCGACTTTACTTTGATCAGCAATAACTTGTGCTTGCTTCTTAGCTTTTCTCCTTGAGAAAATATTAAACTTAGAGATTAGTCGATTAGATTTTTTAGTTTCTGGTGTGACGTTAGTAGCTGGTGCTTGCACATTTACAGTTTGATTAGGTTTCGCATCAACTTGAGTTTGCTCAGTCACCTGGGATTTATTAGTGTCAACTGCGGCATCTCCTGCGAGAGGGATTGGTAGATCAGTACTAACTGAGTTTGCATCATTAGTGTTTTGATCTGGAGCAATAACTTGCTGACTTTGAACTTGTGAGTCAACTTGTGGAGTAGGGGCTTTAGACACTTTCTGAATTTTTTCATCACTGGATCTGTTAACGATATCAACAGCCACATCAAAAACATTTTCTGAGAATGGAGGGTTCAAAGCAATATCAGCAACAGTAGCCGGTGTTACTTTTTGATCCATATTGTTAGTAATCTCTTTTGATTCTAAGATCCAAATCTTTCCACTTTCCCATACCCATTCAACATCCTGAGGAGCTTTAAATCTATCCTCAATCAACAATGAAATCTTAGCGACCTCTACTATATTGCGATCTTCAAGTTTCTGCTGATGCGACCAAGCTCGAGATATCTTAATTCTCTGAACTTCTTCAATCTGCCTTGAAGTCTCCTTACGGATAGGCTTACGAATCTTCATCCACTCTTGAGGAGATATATGTTTTTCTTGTATATTCAATCTCTTCTTCTCAAGTATGTACTGATCAGGTGTAATCTCTCCACTGAATATGACATCACCAAGACCAAATACAGACTCGATACTCATTATTTTCTTATCATATGTTACGGGATCAAGAGTAAATGTAACCCCTGAGACCTCAGGTTGCACCATCCTCTGAACTACAACAGCCATCTGCATCTCCGATAGATCAACATTATGCTGCTGGGCATAAACTACTAACTTATCAGTAAATACACTTGCATAAACCTCTTTAATTGCTGTGATCAAATGCTCAATTCCTCGCACATTCAACTCAACTTTAAACATAGCATTAAAAGTCACATCTTTACGAGATGGAAACACAACAGAAGCTCTAACAGCTACCCAAGTACTACTAAACCCACTCATCCTCATATAGTTCTTCATCAACTCCTCTTCAAAATCCTTTCCAAAATCAGCCTTCATTACAAGCTTTCGTACTTCTCTTTCATCTGGTTTTTGCATTGTCTCCAAAAGCTTAACAAGCTTCTGGTTAAATGCACCAAGCATAAAATCCTTATATACACTAGGAGAAATTACAAAAAAGTCCGGAGTAGGGACATCTATATATCTAAGATGAAAAAGGTGCAAACCCTTACGACCAACTATCGCTTCATTTAGTTCTCGATACTGATGATCTTCGTGATAAAAAACTCGTTTTTGAGGTTGTACTCTCTTTTTCCCTGAAAAGCCAAGCATTAATTTTAGGCAGTAAAAATTTACGTTAACTCAGTATAGCAGAAATTTTTGAAGCTGGTAATTAAGTAGAAAATCTAAGTGCATTTCTTAAGTCACTTTTTTTCACATATGCAGTACGCCTATTCTGATTCTCGTCAACACCAATCCCAGTGGGGTTTCCCCCTACTAATTGTCTATGCCTTTGCACTTTCAAATAATTTTCAAATATCCCATCAATACTTCTACCAAACCTGTCTAGTGTAATAGCGGACCAAAAGACAGTACCAATATCTTGATCGACTTTCTCAACATCAATAGGATTCCAAGTATAAGGTATCACTTTATCATCATGCTTCATCAAACCTTCTACTACTTCCGCTAATGAGTAGTTATTACTTCGACTAATTTCCCAGACCCTGTGAAGAACTTCAGCATCATGTTCGAACCCAAGTTCCGAGATATTCCTAACCCAACCATTTGGAGACCCTTTCTCTCTTAAGCTATCCAAATATAGAGCTCTAGAACATCTTAATAGCACTTCCTGTATTTCATCAAAAATATCACTAGTAATTTTCTGTTTAGGTCCCATAAGCATATCCCAATTTAAAAAACTTTTCTCTTTGGAATCATCAAAAACATAGCCTATTTTATTTGCGACCAGAGTACAGTATTCATCATCCCAAGAATCAAATAAACTAAGAGTTACTTCAGCCATCCGTGCATTAAAATTCCCATTTTCCATACCCACTATGCTTGGATAAGTACTGTTATCAACATCTAATTGAAGAATTCTTCCATCTCCAGTCCCACCTACAATACTAAACGCTCTCGGATGATATTCTACAACTTGCAGTTCGCTACCTTCTTTTAACTGAATTATACTCATACCTAATTATACAATGTAAGGCATCCCATAACAAGCAACTCACCTCAACCTCAACTTCAAATACTCCTTATAGAATTCGTAACTAATCTGGAATAGCACAATCATTGGAACTGCCAAAAGACCTCCGATCACACCAAAGAGACTCAAACCAGTAAATACACCGATTAAGATCCAGATAGGCTTAACACCTACAGCTCCCCCCATGATCTTAGGGACTATATAGTTATTTTCCAGGACTTGGATGAGTGAAAAACCGCAACCGATCACTATAGCCATCACGAAGCCACTTTCGATTCCGCCGATCATGATTGCAGGGATTGCAGCTAAGAAAGGTCCGATACTAGGTATTGTCTCTAGAAGACCAGCCGCTACAGCCAAAGGAAGAGCAAATGGCATACCGATAACCTTTAGAAAGATATATGTCATAGAACCAATTACTACACTAAGTATTGATTGACCAACAAGCCAGCTACCTAGTGCATCCTCGATCTTAAAGATGAATTTTTTAACTAATTCCCTTTCCCTCTCATCAATGATCCGAAGTGTCAAAAGCTCAATGAAGTTATCATGATCAGCGATTATGTAGATCGAAAGAACAATTGCATAACCGAAAGACGCAATGTATGCACCTAGTGATGCAACTGTTGAGATTGTATTTGAAGCGCTTCCAGTAAGGAAAGGGAAGAGGTTGTTAACTATGTCGTTGATCTGGGTTTCTTCGAAGCTATCGCTTGATTGGATGAAAGGAATAGACGCGAAGGCATTAGAGATTTCTTGAGAATAGTCCGACCAATTTTCCTGGATACTACCGATACTATTATAAAAAGGCAAAATTATCAGCATCAATAGAACCGTGAGAATAACGATCACGACAGAATAGACAAGAGCGATCGATTGGACTTTATTAAGGCCTTTAACCATAAGCTTACGAACGAAAGGTAGTAGGCCAGCAGTCATAACAACACTCAGAAAAAGCACAACAAAGACTTGTACCAATTGAAATCCAAAGTAGAAGATAGCAGCAAAGAGCGCTAGATAAAGAAGTGATCTAGGCGAGATCTCATGCCTATAAGTAACAGATGAACGATTGGTTGAATTTTGCTCATTACTTCTTGTATTTCGAGTTGGCCTACGAACTGTGGCTTTGTCTTCTTTAACTTTTCCATCTTTAACAGAGAAAGATTTCATTGGATTGATTCTGATTTTAAATGGCAATTATTAACTCAATGCTAATCATTGTCTTCGATTATATTCTTTGAGTGCTTTAGAATCAATTGGAAGATCAAAAGACCGAAACCTATACCAAAAAGCCCACCGGTAATTATCCTTTTAGGGATATTATCGATATAGCTCTGAGGCAGATCAAGCAAAGTAGTGAATTCTGATACATATTGAGCAACACCATCAACAGCCATAGGCACCATCAATAAAAGAAGAAACGGTATGCTTATATATCTTAACTCGGCAGCTTTAGAAGACCAGTTCTTGATCATATACCAAGTACCAACAATTGAAACAAAGGTATAGATCGACATACACCTAGCACAAACACAAGTCTTATGACCAGCAATCTCATCTCCATTATGACCGTAACCAAAGAGTGTCTCGCTGTAAGCCTCGGGAACATCGGGGTTAAACTCTGGGATAGTACCAAAGATCTTCAACTCCCTCAGGCTCCAAAATTCAAAACCATCAGCTTCACCAAACAAGAACAAACTTCTCTCAACTCTCTGGTGGCAGAAGATTCTAAAAATATAATAATTGATATCAGCAAGCGTATTCCATCCAAGATAAGCAAAAATCGGTGCAGTGAAAACACCTAAGATATACATATAGAAGAACACCAAAATAAAAATCGGTAAATATTTGTAAAACATATCACCTCGACCTAGCTCTTTACGATCTTTCCCCAATTGCTTTAAAAATCTTTTAAACCTACTCATTATTAACAAGAGTTTACAGGAAATCACTGTGATTAGGATCAACTAATTTTATATTTAGCTCTGTAAACTGTGGTGAACTAGAGTTAACATACTATCTAAATAATACATTAATCCTTATTTGCATTACCAAAACCTTCGGCTATACTTAAGTAATGGGACTCATAAGCGTATTAAAATCAATATTCTTCTCGGATGGTCCATCCGTCACTTCTTTCTACCAATTCTATAGCCAACTCAAAAACTGGAAACAATCAGCAGTGTATCCATACTCTTACCAATTGCCAGAAAGGCTTAGTATCGACTCGGATATCTGGACAAGATTTATAAAGCTATACAAATACACCCGAAGCGATGAGATGGAAAGGGCAGTATCGCTCTTTTGGGTAGATGGCGAGCTAGTACTTTCAGGTATCACTAAAGGGAATCGCAAAGCCGTAACCCCAAAAAACAACGTCTCAGTCAAATATGTTCCAACCAGCAAACGAGAGTATTTCGAAAAAAGAGTCTATGTTGATAATTCGATTTATTCGAAACGAACTGTGTACTACAAAAAGATCCCAAAGAAGATCGAACTCAACTACCTATTCAACATTCATACACACCCACCACACGAAGCCCATGATGGATCAGGAAGGATCTATTACAATTACTTCTCCGCCCAAGATATAAAATCTATGCTAGCGTCTAAAGTTACTGTAACTGCGATGATCGGGGATAAACTCTGGCTATTATTTAGGACTAAGGACACTCCTGATAGCGCGGACAACTTAACTGATGCGCAGATGTCACCCGAGTACTTAAGAGATAAGCTTGGAATAATTACTTACTGCGGTGAATTCAAAGGTTATCTTGAGAGGGTTTAGGGAAATTGGTTTCATTTTTCAGCAAGTAATTGGTTGGTACAGGAATTTTAGGATCCTTAAGTATATTATATAAAGCTTTCTCCCAATACAACGCACCGTTAAATGGCATATGACGACGAGAAATTTCCAACGAAAAATACTTTCCATTCATACTTACCAAAGAAACCGTCCTATAGAAATTTGTTTGAGGAATAATCCTTTTTGGTGAGAAAGTTATTACCGAAGTTTCATCTTTTATTGGTAAGTCCAACATAAAGAAATCAAAATCCTTACGAAAGCCTGAATAACCTTCCTTTGGATCAAGGCCAGTTCTGTAAAGAAAATCTTGTACAACAGGATTTGAATTTGCAACTCCTTGGATGATATTTAATTCATTCTGAACTACAACTGGATACAATTCATCCCTTCTTCTAAAGCTATAATCCAAGAACAAAGCACCTAGGGCTAACATAACAAAAACCACCCTCAACTCACAATGGAATCAAGGGTGGGTAAATTCATAATTTAATTTCTAATCCTTATAGCTTTCTGTAGACAATAGCCATGTTACCAGCAAATATAAAGATCGATGCTAGGATAATTAAAGTCATTGCTTCTTGAGCAAATAACACATCCATAGCTGCTGCTAGTTCACCTGAAGCTTCAGGTAGATCTTCAACCTCAGTGTTAACTGGAGTTGTCGAACCTGTAGTTACTGCAACTGGAGCTACTTCCTGAGTAGTCTCTTCTTCAGTCATCTCTGCTTCAGTTTCATTTTCATCACCCTCATTCTCGTCTTCATCGTTGTTATCATTTGATTCTTCCTCAGTTGAGTGAGTTACACCGTCACCATTTAGGTCACCCTCATCATTGTTTGATTCGTTTGACTCTTCAGTATCAATTTCCTCAGTCTCTTCTTCAGCTTCTTCCTCTGGATCAGCTTGCGCAATAACCTCAGCTTCTACAAAGTCAGGGAATTCAACATTGATGTCTTTTCTTGCAGAGATCTTACGGTTTCCAAGAGCATCTTCTGAAGCTAGAGTAAAGTTAGTTTCTTTAGCGTTAAGATTAACGTCTAGAGTGTACTTACCATTCTCATCAGCTTGAACTTTGCTCTCATTACCATCAGCATCAATAGCGATTACGTATGTATCAGGATCAGTTGTACCTGTGAAGCTTACTTTCCCATCTTCTGAGATTGCATCAAAGTCAACACCTAATTCTGCTTGTGGAGGAGTAGTGTCTCTTACAATTGTGTAAGGCTCTGATTTAGTAGATCTTGATTTTCGGATCAAACCTTCAACCGTAGCAACTTCTAGATCGAACTCACCATCATCATCACCGATGTTGATTTCAGCGTCAAAGTTACCATCTTCATCAACTTCTGCTAGATTATCTAATTCTTCACCATCAAGGAAGAACTGAACGTTAGAGTTGCTTGGAGCAATTCCAGACACTTTAACAGTATCAGTGTTTGTTGAGAGAGTCTCAGTGTTAACTTCAGGTGTAGTGATTGAAGTATCTACTGTTGCTTCTCTTCTGGATAATAGAATTACTGCGATTGCCAAGATGATAAATAAGAATCCCAATGCGATGAGACCCATACCTACTAGTCTAGCAAGCAATCCTTCTTCTTGTGGGGCAATTGCTTCAATTTTAGTCTTTTCGACCATTGGAGCATTTTTCTTGTTATTTTTAGCCATAAAGAATTAGCTTTAATTAGTTTAAATTTACTAGGATTATATCGACTTATAAGGATATTTACAAGCCGTAAACTACTAAAGCAAATCCCTTATTAATGGTATAATCAACAGTGAACAAGAATAAGCAGAAAGCAAAATCACTCATTATAGTAATAACTCTAATTGTTACCCTGATTGGCTTCTTCTTTATATATAGATTTAATTCCCACAAGGTTAATCAATTCTCAGCCAACCTTAACTTCAAGGCTCGTATTCAAGGCTACATCGAGACCGGAACCTTCAACCTCCTAATCGCCCTAAGTCAACCAGCACAGGCAGACTATTTTGATGCCAATGAAGAATTAATTATTGAAAATATATCCAAATCCGATATCGCCAAGTACCGAAACTCCGGGGCGGTAGGCACAAATGTAGAAAGCCTAAACGCACGAGTAGTTATCGAGAAAGCGAACATCGACGGCAAACTATTAGAAGGGGAAGACGCATGGACGATGTTAGATGGACCATGGTTATTCCCATTATCAGTTGCACCCGGTCAAAGAGGTAACTCGGTAATCATAGGCCACCGATTCGCAGAAATCCCACCAAGCACCAACACCTTCTACAATTTAGACAAACTAGAAATCGGTGATAAAATCACTATAAGTCAAGACGATGGTGACATCAACTATACAGTCATAAGCACCAAAGTCGTAGAGAAGAACGACCGTTCAGTCCTTGCCCCAACTAGTGACTACTTATTAACTCTGATCACATGTACACCTTTGTGGACATCGGATCAAAGACTAGTAGTTACAGCAAAGATCGATCGGGTATTTCGGAATATATAAAGGTTAGATTTGTGGTAACAATTAATGCAAAAAGATTTATCATTAATGCCAATAAAAGATGTTGAACAAGGCTTAGCCTAACTTAGTCAAACCTATAGAACGCATACACAGCTCCGTGATAAGTTACATGCATTTGATTTTAATCAAAAAGTTGAGCATGCGAATTACGGAATGTTAAGACTTGTTACAAGTTCTTTAACCAATGCTGGTTACATACTTGCAGCCAACTATTTTGAAGAAAGCTCAGACAGTTTTAAATCCGCATTTTCACCAGCCCCTGGTTACATTAGAGACAAGTCCAGTCTCCCTGGTTACCCAACTGGCTATCAAGAAGCAATCTCTACCTTAGCAATTCCTTGGGTTACTAAATCAGGAAAGTTCCAATTAGAGATCTTTGGGAAAGCCTTTGAAGGATTCAGTGACAGCACATATGAGGGACATCTGTATTCTACTTCTGATCCGACTATAAATGAATTAAACGACCCAAACTCACTGGCAGATCTAGAGTTCCATGGAGTACAGGTAATGAATCTTTTATACAACACTTTCACCCAAGAAATACTTGCGTACACGACTATAGTGTCAGCTCAAGGAGTACAGGAGGCACTCTTAAATGACTTGGCGAAGAATAGAACATCTCAAGAGTAATAACAATTCATACTTGGTTGATAATAACTAATTTACTCTCATCTCATAAGAATTTGAGTTAAGTAATTAAAAAAATTCTTAGAGGGATTCGACTTTTTATATCAAAAACTGTATAATCCTATAATAAAATTAGAAAGCACTTATGTCATTCGAAATATTTACACCAGAAGTCAAAAAAAATTATGAGGAAGGTTTTAAAAGATCATCTGTTAGTTTTATACTTAGCCTTCTGGGAACAAAAACCACATGGCAAAAAGGATATTTTACTGCCATAAATGCAAACTTCCCTGATAGCGATGTATTCTTACGAAAGGGATTAAGTGAAAACGCACCATATACTTTCTTAAATAATCGAAATGATCTAGCTATTGTAACGGCTTCACCCCAAGATGAGTTTACAATGACAGTAGCACAAAGCTCCGGACCTACTTCTCTTACATTCCAAAAAATATTTACAACAGCCGAAAGCACCTCCCCATTCTATATACACGGCATCCAGAGAAACAAACAAATAAAAACATGGAGTAGCACACTAAAGCCCATAGACAAAGCCAGGTCATCAGATAAAACATTGCTACATAATTTTGCAAGACACAATGCAGCAACAAATGGAAGTACTTCTGGAATTACCAAAAGTGAAAAAGCGTTTAATCTATTAATGAGCTAAGCCAGACTAGGATTTAATGCAAAAGGTTGTCATTTATAGTAGAATCCGTCGGATTAGTTTAGATGGGAACATTTTTCTAATTAAAAGTTAAAATCATAAATCTTCAGGCTATATGTCAGACACAAAAACAAAAAAAACAGAAGAAGCTAAGCAAGAGAAATACTACACAGTAACTAGATCTAAAGAGGACAAACACAAGGCGGTAATCTCAATCACTATCCCTGAGGATGCTGTGAAGCGATCTTACGATAAGATGATCGCTCAAGAGATGTCAAAGTTGAATATCAAAGGATTTAGAAAAGGAACTGCTCCAAAAGAGATGTTTGAGAATGGAATGAAGCCACAGGTTATGGCTTCGATGTTTGATCAGTTAGCACCTTACTATGTACAAGGAGCAGTTATGAAGGAAGGCTTGAAGCCAGTTGCCCCTGCAAAGTACTTGGAGTTGAAAGATTTTCCTAACGAGCCAAAGGCTATTACATTTGAAGTTGAAATTATTGAGATGCCTGACTTTAAGATCGGTGATCTAAAGAAAGTGAAGATTGAGTTGGAATCACCTGAAGCAACTAAAGAAGACATCCAAAAGACACTTGAAAATCTAATGCAACAATTCCCAGCTTCAGATGAGAGCAAGGAAGTTAATGATGCTTGGGCTAAAGAAACAGCTGCTAAAGTTGGATTTAAAGCTGAGAATTTGAAGGATTTTGAAGAGGAAGTTGCACAAGTTATAAGGGAGCAAAAGATGAATTATGCAGTCAACAAAGGGCACGAAGACTTAGTGGCTAAAAGTATTGAGGCTTCAGGTATAGTTATCCCTCAAGAAGCTGTTGATTTTGAATACTCACAAAGAGAGAAACAATTTATGGATCAAGTTCAGGAACTAGGTTTAACTGTTAAAGAGTTCTGTAAAAGAAACAATGTTGAGCTAAAGGATCTTGAAGCTAGGTGGGAAACTGAATCTAAAAATGCACTTGAGAGTGATGTTTTTCTAAGGCTATTTGCTCAAGACCGAAAAGTCGAAGTAACTGAGGAAGAATTAGCAACTGAGATTGACCGAGTCAGACATAGTAGGGCTCAGATGAAAGATAATAACGAGGCAATGTACCAAAACCCTGAGTGGGTTGAATACATCCGGGGAATCGTTCTGAAACGAAAGTCATACGACACTTTTGTTAAAGAAGTCATGCCAAAAGAACTACAAAAACTCGTTGATGAACTAAAGGAAAAACAAGCTGAAGCTCAAAAAGCTGCAATCGAAGCTCAAGTTAATGCAGCAGCAGATGCACAGAATGATGCTAAAGAAGATGAAGCGACTGAAGAAGTTAAAGATTCTAAAGACGATGAGTCAAAAGAGTCAGCACCTCAAGAGAAGTCTAAGAAGGAAAGCAAAAAGTTGGAATAAAATTCAGCGCTCATTAGAAACTTAAATGCACTCAGAGATGGGTGCATTTGTTTTAGTTAAGTTTAAAAGTTTGAAGATATGTTATATTCGCAAAAAGGAGAAATTGGTAATGTGAAATTCAAGTTCGAAGGATATCCATTTGAGTTGCCAAAAGACCATAAAGAAGTTGTTCAAGTTTATGGAATCTTAATCACAGAAGATAAAAGGATTTGTATTGTTGAACACAAAATGGGATTTAAGATACTTCCAGGAGGTAAGACTATTGATAAAGAAGGACTAACTTTTGAAGAAGTTCTAATAGAAGAGGCTTGGGAAGAAGCAGATGTCAAAATTAATAACAAAAGGCCATTCTTCATGCAAAAAGAGTGGAAACTTAAAGATGACGAATATAAGTACAGGGGCATAGCTTTAAGATACATTGCAGATATCGCAGAGATTCATGATTCAACCCCAGATCCTGATGGAGACATAATTGGACGAGAATTTGTAACTGTTGACGAATTTAGTAAAAAAATCGGCTGGGGTGTTGGGTCGGACTGGATTGCTGAGAATCTTGAAAAATTTTCAAACCAACTATAAATCGGTTTTACTTTTACTCTCCTGCTCGTAATAAACTAATAATAATCCGCTTAACTCTTCCAGGCTACCAGGAGTATGAATTAGATTCATAGATAAAAAACTCTTTTCTTCTTCTGTTAACTCATGCCCATCATTTAGCTTACCTTTTAACAACATAACGTACTGATAGCTCTCGGGAAAAGGTAATAATCCACGAACAGAATTAATAGAATCTTCACTGAACGGCATATGTATCTCTTGAGCTTCCCAATTAAAAGTATAGCCTCCTTTAACTTTCTTAAGTAAATCTAATATCAATTCAGATATTTCTTGGTAATCCTTATCGGTATAAGAGAATTCTAAAAGTACCAAGGATATATGAGTATCCTCTGGAAGTTTACCATTTTCTGACTTTCCCTTTAAATAGTCAAATAGCCATGGGGTATTTTCAATACTTCGAAACTGATCTCCATCACAATAAATTTTTGGGATATCACTAGGTTCTAACTCATTGACGCTAACAACCTTAACAATATCAAAGTTCATATTGTCTGGCAAAAGCTTTTCAAGACCGACAACAACAACCCCTAAAATTTGAGGAAGGTAACCAGTCCCATCTTCTTTGATCATTAATGGGCAGACAATTTTTTCTATTTGGGGTGAGCTTTTACTCATGCCAATTATACTATAAGTTGTAGCATTCATACAATTTTTAATTTAGGAGATGCTAAAATAACTAAGCACTAAATTAGCAGATCAAATTTTTATGGCACTAATACCAACAGTAATTGAGAAAGAAAGAGGAGGGGAGCGAGCATATGATATCTATTCAAGACTCTTAAAAGATCGAATCATCTTCGTCACAGGCGAGATCAATATGCAGATGGCAAATATTATTGTTGCTCAATTGCTTTTCCTTGAGAAAGAAGACCCAGACAAAGACATCCAGGTATACATCAGCAGCCAAGGAGGTCACATTGAGGCAGGATACGCAATTATCGATACGATGAGATTTATCAAATGCGATGTTCAAACTATCTGTGTAGGATGGGCAGTATCGATGGGAGCAATGATATTAACAATGGGTACTAAAGGTAAAAGGTTAGCGCTACCAAATGCAAATGTTATGATTCACCAGCCACTTGGCGGTGCACAAGGTCAAGCAACCGATATAATTCTCAAAGCTAAGCAATTAGAGAAAACCAAAGCAAGAATAATCAAAATGCTCGTTGAGGCAACTGGTCAAACTGAGGAAGTAATCAGCAGAGATGCTGAGAGGGACTTCTGGATGACCTCAAAAGAAGCTATGAAGTATGGTCTGATCGATAAGGTTGTTGAGAAGAGGTAGGAAGAATTTTATGTCTCTAATAACAATCCAATTCAAAGCCCTTAAATCATTAGATATCTTTCAGAAGTACTGTATAATATTCTCATTGATGGGTGATTAGCTCAGCTGGCTAGAGCACTTGCTCGACACGCAAGGGGTCACTGGTTCGACTCCAGTATCGCCCACCATCAAGATAAAAAGTAACTTACTTAAAGATTCTCAGACACTTCCTATTTACT
>JAHDCA010000017.1 GCA_020630115.1 Candidatus Dojkabacteria bacterium
GTTGGGATGCTATCAATAGCTGATCTGATAACATTACCCTTCTCTGAGATAACAACCATCTCATGCTTAGGATGATCTAAGATCCTTGCTACAGCAACTTTACCAGTCTTCTTAGTTACCTTGAAAGTAAAGATACCTGTACCACCTCTTCCTTGTGAAGCGTAGTGTTTAAGGAGTGTCATCTTACCGTAACCGTATTCAGATATTGTGAAAACATGAACCTCATCAGATCTAACGATATCCATAGCGATAACTTGATCATCTTCTATCTTGAACTTCATACCTCTTACTCCTCTACTCGCTCTACCCATTGACCTTACATTGTCCTCATTGAATCGGATCGATCTTCCTCCTGATGTGATCATGATAATATCGTCAGCACCTTTTGTTGGTCTTGCTTTAACTAATTCATCATCATCGTCTAGTTTGATAGCGACTATACCAGTAGATCTGATCTTATCAAATTGATCGATAGGAGTCTTCTTAACCGTACCTTTGGCAGTAGCAAAGAATAAGTATTTGATATCTTCTCGCTTAACGACTTTTTTAGTCTCTTGATCTTCTTGCAGCTCATCCTCAGCCATAACGCCTTTTTTATTTCGGGTGAGGATTGAGTTAATCTTCTCGTCTTGGTCGATTGAGATAAGGTTGACCATAGGGATACCTTTAGCTGTTCTACTATACTCAGGAACCTCATATACTTTAACTGAGAATACTCTACCTCGTGATGTGAATACAAGAAGCTCATCATGTGTATTACACATAAATGCATGTTCAACAAAATCCCCTTCCTTGTTCTTAGCACCAGTGATACCTTTACCACCTCGTTTCTGAACTTTATAAGTAGACGGAGGTACTCTTTTGATATATCCACTGTGTGAGATAGTTACAAATGTCTCTTCACTAGCAACTAAGTCTTCTTCGCTAAACTCCCCTACTTTACCTTTAACAACCTTTGTTCTTCTTGCATCGCCATGTGTATCAGAGACCAATTGTAATTCCTTATCCACTACTTTTAGTATCTTAGCCTCGTCAGAAAGTTTGTCGTTGAGGTCCGAAATCTTCTTCTCGATCTCTTTATGCTCATTTGCTAACTTCTCTCTTTCAAGAGCTGCAAGTCTTCTAAGTTGCATATCAAGAATTGCTTGTGCTTGAACTTCGGTGAATTCGAATTTCGTAATCAAGTTAGTCTTTGCCTCTTCTTGAGTTTTTGAAGCTCTGATTGTAGCGATCACTTCATCCAGTATGTCTAGTGCCTTTAACAATCCTTCCAAGATGTGATGTCTAAACCTTGCATGAGCAATTTCAAACTCAAATCTTCTAATAACAACTTTGATTCTAAATGAAACAAATAGCTCAAGAATTCTCTTAAGTCCAAGGGTTTGTGGCTCATTGTTAACAAGTGAGATCATATTCGCATTGAATGATGATTGGAGTTGTGTGTACTTATATAGCTTGTTTAGAACAGTTTTTGGTTGTGCATCCCTCTTAAGAACGATAACAACTCGGATACCTTCACGGTTACTCTCGTCACGAATGTCAGCGATACCTTTAATCTTTTTATCTCTTACTAGGTCAGCTGCTTTTTGAATAAGTGTAGCTTTGTTAACCTGGTAAGGGATCTCTGTAACGATAATGTGCATCCTTCCACGCTTACCTTCTTCAATCTTTGTCTTAGCTCTTTGAACAATCTTACCTCGTCCAGTTGAGAAAACATTTAGAACTTCTTGTTTGTCATAGATTGTACCTCCAAGTGGGAAGTCAGGACCTGGAACTATCTCGATGAGTTCATCAGGTGTGATCTCTGTCTCAAATTCAGGGTAAAGTACTTCCCCTTCAGTCTCATCAATTCTTGCAGATATTATAGACATCTGAGATTCAGGGTCTGTTGGTTCATTTTTGATGTAATTTTCAAGATAGTTAAGAGGTTTTGAGTTCAGTACTTTAGGGATAGACTCAGAGTTTTCTTTTGCAAGTCTTAGTTCATTGTAAATCGCTTTGAGTTTTGAATTGTTACCTTTTTTGATCATTGTTCGCATAGCAGCGATGATCTCAGTTAGGTTGAATGGTGGAATCTTTGTAGCCATACCTACAGCGATACCGTCACTTCCGTTACAGATAAGATTTGGGAAAAGTGAAGGGAGAACAGTTGGTTCAAGTCTTGTACCATCGTAGTTAGGTACGTAGGTAACAGTACCTTTATCAAGGTCATTAAGGATCTCCATTGTGATCTTTGACATTCTAGCTTCTGTATAACGCATAGCCGCGGCAGAGTCACCATCGATTGAACCAAAGTTTCCTTGTCCATCTACTAGTGGGTATCTTGTTGAGAATTCTTGAGCCAGTTTAACCATGGTTGGATAAACTACTGATTCACCGTGTGGGTGGTAATTACCTGAAGTGTCACCAGCTATCTTTGCTGATTTTCTGTAATTAGCGTTAGGGTATAAATTAAGGTCGTTCATTGAGACCAAGATCCTTCTCTGTGAAGGCTTAAGTCCGTCTCTTACCTCTGGAAGAGCTCTTGATACGATAACAGACATTGAGTAGTCAAGGTAGTTACTTCGCATCTCATCAACAACACTTCTCTTGATGACAGTTCCTGCATTATAGTTTGTTACTTGATCCATACTTATTTAATAATTAATTATTTAATTAAACCAATTGCTTTAGCTCCACGATTTATAATTACACCGTAATAATTAGAAACTACGAAAGGAATATAAACATATCCGTATACCATAGTTATAGCTAAACCTATAAATCCAATCACACCGGAGACCATTCCTCCGACAACTGAAATATCATTTTCAAAACCTGCTGTTGTTGCACTGACAATTGCCATAATTATTCCAAAAAATACGCCACCTACAACTAAGACAGGAATGCTAAGTAGAATACCAAGTCCTGCCATCTTTAGATATCCAATCCATGAGTTCCTCATAAGTTGGAAGATCTGTCCAAACTTGAACATTGAGTCAATCTTGTTGGTAATCATGTAAAGGCCAATCATTGAAGGCAAAAAGAATCCAGAGAGTAACACGAACAAGACAAAGCCAAGAAAACCTGCGAGAACTGTAGCAAATATCGCCAATGCTGATAGTCCTCCACTGTAGCCACCAATTGCAACAACAAAAAGTGTTGTTATAGTTACAATGATTCCTGCTAGGATGAAGATAAAGATCATTATAAGGAATGATGCGATAAGTTTTGAGCCACCTAGGCTTAGTTTTGTTTTCCAGTCGGAGATCCGTGGGAGGACCGATTCTTCCCCTTTTGCTCTTCTCATAGCTATCTCGAGTATGTAACCTTGGGCATAAATACCAAGAGGGATTGAGATAAGGCTGCCAAACAATTGTCCTATCACGGCGACTAATTCACCAGCACTTGCCGATGAAGAATCAGAATACGCTACAGAGAGTATTGCTCCACCAAATTGGAATCCATAACTCAAAGAAAATGAGAGGAAAATTAATCCCAGATACATAAGTGAAGGTCTTAGCCAGTTCTCTTGGCTGAATGGGAATTTGAAATATGATATGTTCATAATTGTTATTAGTATAAATTAAACATCTAATGTAGCTAATTTTGCATTAGTTTGGATGAATCTCCTTCTTGGAGGTACCTCTTCACCCATTAGCATCTCGAAAGTTTTCTCAGCAGCTTCAGCATCATCTATAGTTATCTGTTTCAAAGCTCGTGTTTCAGGATCCATAGTTGTTTCCCATAGTTGATCTGCATTCATCTCACCAAGACCTTTAAACCTGTTTATCGTACATTTTCTACCCTTCTTCGTAGTCTCTGCCACAAATTTATCTTTCTCCTTATTACTTAAGAAGTAGTATTTCTTTTTAGCAACTTCGACTTTGAAAAGTGGTGGTTGAGCAACATATACATATCCTTCATCAATTAATGGTCTGAAAAATTTGAATAATAGTGTAAGTACAAGAGTTGTGATGTGAAGTCCATCAACATCCGCGTCATTCATAAGGATTAATTTATGGTATCGCAACTTACTGGTATCTACCGTATCACCTATACCGATACCTAATGCAGTTACGATATCTTTGATCTCGTTATTAGCCAGAACTCTGTCGATTCTGTATTTTTGAGTATTGATAACCTTACCTCTTAGAGGAAGGATAGCTTGATTCTCACGATTACGTCCTTGTTTAGCTGAACCACCCGCAGAATCACCCTCGACTAAGAAAAGTTCACATTCCTCTGCAACACGACTCGAACAGTCAGCTAACTTACCAGGGAGTCCGCCACTCTCAAGAGCGCCTTTACGTACAACAGCTTCTCTTGCCGCTTTAGCTGCAGCTCTTGCTTTGTTTGCAAGCACTGCTTTACCGATGATACTTTTGGCTACTTTAGGATTCTCATCAAAGAAAACCTCTAAAGCTTCTTTTGTAACTTTCTGTACGATTGATTTAACCTCAGGATTGTTTAGCTTGATCTTAGTCTGTCCCTCAAATTGTGGCTCTGGAACTTTGACTGAAACAACTGATGTAAGACCCTCTCTTACGTCATCTCCAGTTAGATTACCTTTAACACCTTTGAGTAAGTCGTTCTTAGTTGCGTATGAGTTGATAGCTGAAGTAAGTGCACCTCTAAACCCTGCTAAGTGTGTACCACCTTCAGGATTGATAACATTGTTAGTGTAACATTTGACATGCTCATCCATCGTGTTGTTGTATAAAACTGCGACTTCACATTGAACATCATCGATCTCACCGTTAACGTAAAATGGTGAACCGACTACCTTCTCGTCAAGATTCATATACTTAACAAAAGATGTAACTCCGTCTTCGAAGTATAACTCGTAGATCATAGGTCTCTTAGCGTTCTCTACTCTTTGGTCTGTGATTCTAAATCTCAATCCTCTTGTAAGGTAAGCATGCTCTCTTGCTCTTTTGATGATCCAGTTGATATCCCATTCTGTTGTTGTAAAGATATTAGAGTCTGGTAAAAATCTATGTTTAGTACCTCTTTTTCTAGTCTTACCTACTTTTTCTACCTCTGTCTGTTTAATACCGATCTTATACTCTTGTTTATACTCATGTCCGTTTTTGTAAACTGTAGTGATCATCCACTCTGATAGTGCATTAGTACACTTCATACCAACACCGTGAAGACCGCTTGATACTTTGTAAGCTCCTCCACCGAACTTACCACCTGCATGCAGGTTAGTCATTATAGTCTCAAGTGCTGATACTCCAGTTTGTTCATGGTGATCGACAGGCATACCCCGACCATTATCTATTACTTCAATAGAACCATCAGGGTGTAGGATTATCTCGATAAGGTTACAAACACCGATAAAAGCTTCATCGACTGAGTTGTCGATGATCTCAGTTAAGATATGGTGTAAACCAGTCTTATCAGTTGAACCAATATACATTGCAGGCCTCTTACGGACTGCTTCTAAACCTTCTAATACTTGGATTTGTGATGCATTGTAACTTTCGCTCATAGTTTTATAAATCGATTAATACTTAACTCGCTAGTCTATCATATCCAATTGGATAATCATATTGTCTAAGGCAATTTTGCGGTTTGCACCCTGTGTTATGCGTTTAGTTGATTTAAGAATTTGTTCTATTTGCAGTAGTGTTTTGGGCTCGCTCAGGAGATTTGTATCTTTCTTGGAAAGGTTGTGGAAGTATTTTTCTAGATTGGTTAAGAAATCAATTTGAGGTTGGGTATCCTTAGAGCTGTTGATAGATGATACTATATATAGTCTTGTCTCGAAGTTACCGTTTAGGAAGTCTAAGACAACTTCTTTGTCATCGGCGTTAAGTTGTGTGTTATGGTTGTTTGATTCGTTTGGATCTATGTAAGTCTTGCGACATCTGGAGTGGATTGTTGGGATCAATTTGTCTGCATGCTCTGTTGTAAGTATTATCACTGTGTCAGTTGGCGGTTCTTCTAGGAACTTGAGTAGGCTGTTCTGGCTCGGGATCGTGAGTTTGTGGGCCTCTTTGATTATGACAAGCCTTGTGTGGTTGGAGAACGCTTTCAAATGAAGTTTTTTACAAAATGTCCGAATCTGGTCAATCTTGATCGACTTGTCAGCTGTTTCAAGTATATGCAGGTCAGGGCTGTTTTCATTTAAACCGTAGTGGTCAATCTGCTCGGTCAAGAAAAGCTCAGCTGAGTCTTTTGAAGTATATATAGCTAATATTGTCATAATGATTGTGAAATGATAAATTATATCTATGGCTATATCAAACATTGCTCAAAATTTCCTCTCTAAAGGAAAGATTTCCCAAGAAAATTATGATTTAGTTCAAAAGCTGAAATCAGAATCTGGTTCGAGTGAGTCAGAGATTTTGTTAGCTAATAATCTTGTTTCGGAGAAAGATATCGCTCAGCTAGGTGCTGAGATATTTGATGTGCAATTTGTTGATCTTGAGGCTCTGAATATCGAGAAAGATATTCTTAACTTAATTGATGTCGGTACACTTAAAAGATCTCAGTCTGTTCCCTACTCTATAGTTGGTGATGTTCTGAAGATAGCAATGGTTGATCCGCTTGATCTCAATGCGAAGGAATTCTTAAAGGCAGCGAATAATGATTATAAACTTGAGTTTTATTATGGTGTCCCAAGCAAGATAAATGAGCTTATTGATGGTAATGTTGACGGTGAGATCAGCTCGGAAGTAAATCAGGCACTGGCAGATGTTGAAGATGATCTGGTTGAGAATATCGATGTTGGTGATATTGATGAAGGGTTGAGCGAAGATCTGCAGTCGGCACCTGTTGCAAGAATTGTTAATTCGATTCTGATGTACGCAGTGAAGGCTGGAGTTTCGGATGTGCATATTGAGCCCTTAGA
The DNA here is from genome assembly GCA_020630115.1 of Candidatus Dojkabacteria bacterium. Classification (GTDB taxonomy): domain Bacteria; phylum Patescibacteriota; class Dojkabacteria; order SC72; family JAHDCA01; genus JAHDCA01. The sequence goes on from JAHDCA010000017.1 coordinate 6,842, forward strand.
GAAAGGTATCCGTGTGAGGTATAGGATTCACGGAATGATGGTTGAGAAGCTTAAGCTCCCTAACAATATGAAAGCAAATATCTCTGCTAGGATTAAAATTATGTCTAAGCTTAAGATTGATGAAAAACGTCTTCCTCAAGATGGACGTTTTAAGATCGTCTCCAAAGGTCATAAAGTAGACATCCGTGTTTCTATACTTCCTATTATCTACGGGGAGAAAATCGTGATGAGGTTGTTGGACACCTCGGCTGGTGTTCCTTCATTGGAAACCAGTGGTATGCGTGGTCAGAGTTATGAGAGATATATTGATTCAATAAAATCAACTAATGGGATAATACTTGTAACTGGACCAACTGGTTCAGGAAAGACTAGGACACTTGCAGGGACACTTGTTAAAATTAATGACCCCAATTCTAATGTTATCTCCCTTGAAGATCCTGTTGAAATTCGGGTTGATGGTGTAAATCAGGTCCAGGTCAATTCGGATATCGGTTTTACATTTGCTTCTGGTTTAAGGTCTATACTAAGGCAAGACCCTGATAAAGTCATGGTTGGTGAGATTCGTGACTCAGAAACTGCACAATTAGCAGTTGAAGCTTCACTTACTGGTCATCTGGTTCTCTCAACTTTGCATACAAACAGTTCTACTGCAGCTGTTGCAAGGCTTATTGAGATGGGCGTCGAGAGTTACCTTCTTGCAGCAACACTTAGAACTGTAGTTGCACAAAGGTTGCCAAGGAGGCTATGCAATGATTGTGTAAGTTACGAAATTGTTAACCCAAAAACAATTGAGATGGTTAATGAGACCATGGCTACAGTTAAGGGTTTTGATTTTAAGGATTATATGACAAGGCTTTCTTCAGTTAATGAAAGTAAATTGCTTGTTAAGAAACCTGAAGGTGATGATTATTATCTTGCAAAATCTGTTGGTTGCTCAAAATGTAGTGGCACAGGCTATAAAGGTAGGATAGGAATCTTTGAGGTATTTGTAGTAGATGATGAGATCTCGAAGATGATTTCAGATGGTGCTCAGGCTTTGGAGTTAAGTGATGCAGCAACTGCCAAGGGTATGATCACAATGATCCAAGACGGCTTCCTTAGGGCGTTTGAGGGTACAACGACTATCGAAGAGGTCCTGCGTGTGTCTAGAGAATAACGTTATGAGGCTTTGATGCTTGATTTTAATTCCTGTATATTTTATTTAGGTTAAATAAATTTATTGCTGTCCATGATGAATCCAATTAGTTCACAAACAGTAAATCCTGCCCCAAATACAAATAATTCTAATATACCCTCGCCTTTGCCAGGTTCAAACGCAGTAGCGAATACTCGCAAGGTGATAACAAGAGATCCAAACGCCCAAACCACAACTGTTAAGCCTCCAGTCTCTTCGAACCCAAGTCCAGTTACTCAGCCGAATTTAGATTCTGTTGTTCCAAATGCAGATCCTTCCCTTGATACAAATACCCTTCCCACTCCTTCAATGGGTAATCCTGCTAATGTTAACAATGAGGATACTGTAAAAGGAGAAGCGGGTGAAAAGAGAAACTCTGCGCTCTCGAGTCTTGCAGATAAGCTCGCAAATCTAAAAAAAGAATTCTTGGAGGAGACTGATGGAGTCAAAACTGAAACATCTGATGCATCAATTACAAATGAATCAGCGACTCAAGAAGAAAACAAACCTTTACCTACAAGTCAGCAAGAGCTTCAAAATAAAATTGAAAATAGTGTTGAGGCTGAAGCTAAATCAAAAGATAAGAAGTCTTTTTTCTCTTCACTTTTTGAAGAAGAAACTGCTTCAAGTCAGGAGAAAGTTGAAAAAGTCATTACTGATGAGACTATTAAAAAAACAACTCCAGTAAATGACAATATAACCCTACCAAGTCCAGAGTTAGCAGAAGTAAATGATTTAGGGGTAGAGCTTGATTCGCCTAATGCAGATCCAGTTGACTCTAAACTTTCACAAACTTCAGATCTATCAAGCACTGAGGGAGATGATCTTTCTTTACTTGAAGAGTCAGTTCAGAAGATGGATGACGCAGACCCTGTTGATATTGCTATTAATGAGAGAGAAGAATTAGCACAAGAGGTTACCCCAACGACTCAAGAAGCTCCTAATATGCAACTTCCAGTTGATTTGAGTCAATCACAAGTAGAAAGTACTATACCTCCGCAGATGAACCATGTAGAGAATCCAATAAACCCAACTATAGATGATAGCATCAAGCTTAACCAAGGATCTCAAGAAATACATACTAGCACTAACACAGAAACTAACGACGAACAACAGATTCATGGTCTTGAACTACCCCAAGTACCACAATCACCAGTGAGAGAAGCTCAAGAACAGAAAATCCAAGATAGTATTGCTAATCCAACTGAGCCAAAAACTCAGGAAGGCACAGAAATACGCGATACAACTCAAAGTGAAGAAGGTGTTGATACTAGTATCGCAAATGATACTTTGGTGGATCTCCCTACTCCTCCTGTTGCAGGGATTGCAGCTGTCTCCCAATTAGGAAATCAAACTGATGAAACAATTAGTCCAGAAGGTATTAGTGATGCGCAGTTCTTGGACAACATGGAAGATAAAAAAGATGCCTTGGAACATGAGAAAAACGTTGATGAAGGTATGATGGAAACACATGAAGTTAATATCTCAAACCTGTTGAGATTAACTGTAGACAGAGATGCTTCAGACTTACATATAACTGCTGGTTATCCAGCAATGATAAGGATTGATGGTTCACTTGTTGCCGTGACAGATTTTGATCTGACACCAGAGCAAACTGAGTTAATGATAAATGAGATCTTACCAGATGATAAAAAAGAGAAGCTTCAAGTTAACCGTGAAGTAGACCTTAGCTATACTTTAGATGAAGATTCGAGATTTAGGATTAATGCTTTTTACCAAAGAAAGTCGATGTCTGCAGCTTTTAGGCTTATCCCGACAAAGATCAAATCTATTGATGAATTGAATTTGCCACAGATATATCACAAACTTGCTATGATCCGACAAGGACTCGTACTTGTAACTGGTCCTACTGGTTCTGGTAAATCTACAACTTTGATCTCAATCCTTAATGAAGTCAATATGCAACGTGAAGATCATATCCTAACAATTGAGGATCCAATAGAGTTCATATTGCCAAAAGGTAAAGCTTTGGTTGATCAGCGAGAAGTTAGTGAAGACACTCACAGTTGGGATATCGCACTTAGAAGTGCTTTAAGACAAGATCCTGACGTTATATTGGTTGGTGAAATGAGAGATTTAGAAACTGTTTCAGCGGCTATAACTTTGGCAGAGACTGGACATTTGGTATTTGCTACTCTCCATACGAACTCAGCAGCCCAGACGATGGATAGAATTATTGATGTGTTCCCTGAGCACCAACAAAATCAGATCCGTAATCAGTTAGCAAATGTTCTAGAGGCTGTTATTGCTCAAAGGCTAATTCCGATTAACGGTGGAGGTCGAAGAGCTGTAAGTGAGATCATGATCGCAACTCCAGGTATTAGAAACTTAATCCGTGAAGGAAAGACCCATCAATTGGATAATACAATCAGGACTTCGGTTGATATTGGGATGCTTTCAATTGAACATTCACTTGTAACACTAGTAAGAAAAGGAATTATCACTAGTGAAAAAGCTCAAGAATACGCAGTTCATCCCGAAGAAGTTGTAAGATTATTGAAAGCTTGATAAATTGAATAATTAGATTGATATTAGTATATGGCTAAAAAATTTAACTACACCGCAAGAGATAAGGAAGGAAACCTTCTGAAAGATCAGATCACAGCCTTAAATACTGAAGCAGTTGAGAATTATCTTAACTCTAAGGATCTAACAATTATTAGAATTGCAGAAGATCGAGCTATTGATTTTCAGAGGTTATCGGAGATTAATATTGGTGGAGTGCCAATGAAGGAGAAAGTTGTTTTTATGAGACAACTCTCAGTTATGGTTGCATCAGGTGTCTCTTTGAATAAGGCCTTGGCAGTGCTTCAAAGACAAGCTAACAACCCTCGTTTTAGATCTGCGCTAGGTGAAGTCCTTGGGGATGTTGAATCTGGTCTTAGTCTTTCTAAGTCACTTCGCAAGGTTCCAGATGTTTTTGATACAGTTGTTATAAATCTAATTCAAGCTGGTGAAGAATCAGGTAATCTTGAAGATGTTCTTGTGAGCATCGCTGATGACCTTGAGGCGAATAAAAAGCTCCAAGATAAACTACGTTCTGCTATGAACTACCCTATTATAATTATGGCAATAATTGTAGTAATTCTCGTTCTACTACTTTGGTTCCTAGTTCCTGCTATGTCTGACATCTATAGTCAGTTTGGAGCAGAATTACCTGCTGTAACACAATTCCTAGTTGATGCTAGTGAGATCTTTCTGAAATTTTGGTGGCTACTCTTTATACTAGTAGCAGGTTTTGGTATCGGTATCAGATACCTACTTAGAACTCCAAAAGGGAAATATGCTTTTCATAGATTGGTTTTGAAGATGCCTGTATTTGGTGTTCTTGTAAAGGAGATACAGATCACTAAATTCACTAAAACACTTTCTCTACTTCTTAAAAGTGGAGTCTCAATAACCAATGCACTTGATCTTACAGCTGGTGCGATGTCCAACAAAGTATTTGAGGAGGAACTTATCATTGCAAAGGGCGAAGTCGAAAAAGGTGTGAATCTATCGATACCTCTTGCTAGATCTGAAGTGTTTCCATTGATAATTTCTCAGATGATTAATGTCGGTGAAGAGTCAGGTGCTCTGGATAGTGTTCTTGAAAAGATGGCTTCATATTACAAGAATGAGGTTGATGTTAAATCTGAGAATCTTACATCTTTGTTAGAGCCTTTGATACTTGTTGTAGTTGGTGGATTGATAGGTTTCATAGCTTATGCAGTGTATACTCCTATCTTTAGCTTGACGCAAATTATTGAATAACCTAGACTGGTAATAAATAAAATTAAACTTTATTAAAGAATATGAATATGCAGAAAAAATACAAAGGGTTTACTTTGGTAGAAATGCTCATAGTTATGGGTATCCTTGTTGTACTTATGGGTATTGGTGTAGCTGTTGGTCGGTTTGCGATTCAAAGAGCTAATCGTCTAGCTCATCAAAACGCTGTTAGGCAACTTTTTGAGGTTTCTCAAGCTTACTATACAGACAACCGTAATTACCTCGAGTTAGAAGACTTTGATGGGTTTGGAACTGAGCTAGTCTCTGGAGGCGAATTTTCTGAGTATATAGATGCTGGCTTTGATGGTGGTGGAGATGCAACTTACTACTACTTTGTATCAGCAGATGAGCAGAGTTTGATCTTGTGTGTAACTCTTGGTGGTCCAGGGGATGAGGACAAATTAGGTATCCACTGTGAAGGAAATGGATATAATGAAACTAGCTACGATGGGCTTGCAGGCTCAATTACTCGAAGTGAGATTGAAGTGACTGATCCTGTTTACGATACAATCATTAACAGCGCTACAAACGAGACTAGGAGCGTTTGGGATAGCGAGACCGGTTGGTAAATCTAGTTTAGAGAGTTGAATTTGATTTTAACACTCTGGGTAACTCCAGAGTGTTTCTTTTTTGTTTCCTGATGTTCGAGTATAATTTTTTATGGAAACACTTCTTCATATATATTTGTTCTTAGTTGGTGCATCAGTCTCAAGCTTTCTAGGGTGTCTTGTATGGAGGTTGGAACAAGGCTGGGACTACAGCGATCTGTTTAGTAAAAGATCTGTTTCTGAGACTACTGGGGAGGTTCTCAGATGGTATGAGTTGATAGTTGTTGGCTCTGGCTTGTATTATGGTAAATACTTCTACTCATTGATGGAGATTGTCGGAGGTATTAGTGCAATTTATCTCTATCGTGAATTTGACTTGGTTGGTGCGTTTACTTTGCTTGGACTTCACCTTCTTGCATATTGGGATTACCAATCTTTAGGGATACCTGTTATCTTAACTGACATAGTTGTTCTAGTTCTTGCCTTTATACTATTTAATCCTTATCTATTAGGCATCTGGTTAGTATTGAAGATTATTCCAATGGAAAGTTTGTTTAAGATCGGTAAAGGAGACTTTATAGTTGGTGTTATGCTTGTTTGTTCGCTTATATACTTGGGTATAAGTCCGGTTGATTGGTATTTGATCTTTATGATCTGTTCGGTAAGTTTTCTTACATCAGGGCTATTGCTTGGAAAGATCAATATGAAATCAAAGATCCCCCTTGTACCAATTATGCTAATTAGTTTTGTAATGCAATTAGCTCTGAAGGTAGAGATTGTTATAGATTACATAACTATTTAGAGGTAAGGTTTGTAGTTGTTTTTAGAATTCTAAGAATAATTGCTTAATCCTTAAGTCCAACTTCCTTCTTGTAAGTATCGACTTGGCTTCCAAATATTTGATTTGCTACTTCTGTAAGGCTTTGGTCGTGATGGATTGCCAGTGATGGGTAGAAGTTGTTATTTACTAACTTTAGAGATCTCTCAAGAATTATCCCCCTACTTCCGTCAACCCCAAATCCTATTATTGTACCGTTAACTCTTAACCCATTTCTAACACTCTGACCAATGTCTGCTTCATTCAATATCACAGAATTTTTAGCAATTACAGCTCCTTCAAAAACATCATACTTTGGTGCACAGATATCTTGACTACCATCAGTATCACAGATATCAGGGTATGTAATACTACTATCTTCAGCTAGTAGGTTTATGTTTTGAGCTGACATAAAGATACAGCCTTGGATTGAGAATCCACCTTTAATTACTTTATTATTAATCGAGATATCTTGGTCACTATAAAAAAGCATATTGTTATCACAAGTCATTATCGAATCAAAACTAAGTGGCTCTGTACTAAAGTAAGCACATGAGTCTGTTGCACAGATATCAGAAGTTCTTTCTAATGATGATAGTCTTGAAGGCTCAACATCGCTAGAGATATCAGAAAGCCCTGGTACATAATTTACTCTTTCTTGTGTAAGTCTCTTAAGTACAGCGACTTGATCATCACCTAAGTTGTACATACTTCTATCAAATCCATAGTCTTTGATTTGATAGTTTGTCTGACTACTTGAGATATTCGAGCCTGTTCCTACGATATAGAGCTCACTGCTAAGTCCTGGATTGTCTTGCGTGTTTAGATCTATACGGAATGGATCAACATCCCAGACTTCAGGATCCGTAGTATAGAAACCACTCTCAGGTTCAATAACAGGTATAGACAATGTGTCACCATCATAACTAAAAACATTTCCACCCCTTGTAAATATCCAAGGTATGCCTACTCCAAATTGTCCAACAAGTTGACTTGTAAGTTGAGGATTGGTCGGAGTCCCATCATTGAGATTACATGCATTGTCTCGCCCATATGGCTCAAATTGTAAGAATCCATCGTAATTCTCCCCTACTGATACTTCGTCTCTTCTTGTGAATAGTTCACTCTCGGTCGGATTTGAGGTGTTCATCAGGTATCTTGGCCCTAAGGATGACTCCTCATCAATTCTGTACTGTGAACTTTCAGTAGCTACTTCAAAGTCTCCAGCAAGTCCAGCAGTTCTATCAAATATCGGTTGAGCTTCTGACGAACCTTCAAATCTTGCTTCTCCAAATACATCTCTAGCTCCGGATCCTCTGTCGCTAACGTTCCAATTCATCGCTAAGAAATCAGCATTCACTACACCAATGTCAGTTACGCTAGTATCGGGAGGAACAAAATCGATCAGGACTGAAGGGGCAGGATTATCAACAGAACTAAAGACATCCTGACCATATAATCTTGCACTTAGTTCATACAGATGATCTGTATTCCAAGTATGCAGATCATTATCAATATATCTTATGGTTAAATCTATATACAGAAGTTCAGAAGACTCTTGGTATGCAAAGTATGATTCACCATTATTACTCAATACTTCGAAATCATAACCTGGGATTAAACTTTGGGCTAAGTGGGAATTTTCTAGAGTAAAAGTGTGCTCACCATCAACAACAGTTTGAGTTAGAGGTATGTTCACATTGTTAATCTTTACTTGCGAATTGTACCTATCAAAGATTATTTCTGTAACTAGATTTTCTTCGTTGTTACAGTCTTCACAATTAAAAATCTTCAGTCCATAATTAGTAACCTCATCTAGGCTTTCCCTATCTCTCATTACTGCATAGTACCTAGCCGGGTTATTCGAGTCTTCTTCAATACTACATCTGTTAGTATCGAATTCGTTACCCCCACTTGAATA
>JAHDCA010000018.1:0-1439 GCA_020630115.1 Candidatus Dojkabacteria bacterium
TGATACTCTCCCTAAATGCTATAATCTTCTATGTCAAAACCTCAGATCCCACATAGTATCAGATCAATTCAACCAGCATGCACTACAGCAAGATTAATTCTTAATGAGCTTTGTGAGATGGTAGCTCCAGGAGTACCTACAATGGATATCGAATTGAGATCCCAGCAATTGATGCGTGAGCATAAAGTTAAGTCCATGGCGATCGGTCAAAGGGCTTCTTCTGGACAATTATTTCCAGGGTATGTATGTATCGCTATCAATGATGAGGTTAATCACGGTTATGCAACACCTGGAAAGATTATTAATGAGGGAGATTTAGTCTCTATTGATGTGGTTGTACGTAAGAACGGTTGGTGTGGTGATAATAGTCGCTCAGTTGTAGCAGGTGGTGATAAAGCTAACGCTAGAGCAGCGAAACTGATTGCTTGTAGTGAAGATTGTCTTAATGCAGCTATTGCTGCAGCTAAAACTGGTAATCATGTTAACGATATCTCGGTAGCTATTGAGAGTACGGCTAGAAAAGCTGGATTTAATGTTGTTCATGCACTTGCAGGACATGGGATTGGAAAGAGTAATTGGGAGGAGCCAACGGTTGTGAACTTTGATACTGGCTACCCAGGTCAAAGGCTGAAAGAGTTTCAGGCTATAGCGATGGATATAAATATAAATGAAGGTAAAAGCGACGTTGTTTTTGATAAAAAAGATGGTTGGACGGTGAGAACTAAAGATGGTGGGCTTTCAGCTTGTATTGAAGATACATTTTATGTTTCACGCAGCGGAGGGGTTGTGCTTACGATATGAATGATCAATTGAAGTTTGGAGTATTGAGTTTCGTGATTAGTCTTATCTTTTATTTCGCTCTATCTCTAAGCGCATTAAACAACTTCGTACAACAAATTGATACAGCTGTTAGTAGTCAGATCATTAGTAATGTCGAGGCTGGTAGTGGGGTTTCACAAAGTCTAGACTCTATCTTTTCTGCTCAAAGTATCTTAGATGATAAAAATGAACTCGAGCTTGAGAACGCCCAACTCAGATCTCAATTAGCATTACAGAAGGAAGCGTTGGACGACCTGAAAAGTGTTTCTGAATTTATTAATGCACTACCAAGGACGATTGAACTTTTAGAGGCTCAGGTTCTTTTAGATGAGAATTTGATAAATCAACAGAAATTAAAAATTAATCTTGGAAGTGACGATAATGTTGTTTTAGGTGATGATGTTTTATTTGGAGGGATATTAGTTGGTGAGGTGAGTGAGGTGTTTGCAACATATAGCATTGTGGATTTGTTAAATTCAACTAATAACTCAACTAGGATAAAGATTAATAATGTACCTGCACTTTTAAAAGGACAAAGAGACTCATTAATTGTAGAGAACTTTTCAAATAAGGACTCCGTAGAGGTGGGTGACCAGGTTTATGCTAATGATGAAGATTTG
>JAHDCA010000018.1:1449-14377 GCA_020630115.1 Candidatus Dojkabacteria bacterium
AAGTGATTATCCAGTTGCAGAAGTTAGTTTTGTCGATTCAAATCCAAATGATCCGAACAAAACTATAGTGGTTGAGAAATTGGTTGATTACTCGAGTTTAAGATTAGTCTATATAGCTAAATGATATATTTTTTATTTTTAATATTTACAGCTTTTCTAGTCGTATTTATCGATAGCTTCTTTGTTGGACTGTGGGGGTTGAGTATGTTTTTTGTAATATGTCATATGATATCTAAGTGGAGAAGGAATGATGTGCTTTTAAACCTTGTGTTTGTATTAGTGACTGGCTACTTCTTGGATATTGCTTATTCTGTTGATCATGGAGTGGTAATGGCGGCGATCTCGGTTGCTTTAATATTAAATATACTTTTGAGTAATATCTTTAATAATAGAGTTGGTAGTCTGAAAGGCCTTGATACTTACATAAGTGCAATAATCTTTTTCATAATACTTTCAGGTCAATTTGCATTATCTTTACTGGTTGTAGCTTTTTTTCAAACTATAATACTTAAAGCAGTCGATAAATTATTTACACTAATCCTAGGTGAGTCGGAAATTAAAATTTTCTAAGGAATTAACTAATCAATCAAAGGCATCTAGCTTAGATCTGAGACCGGTTAGTACTTTAGAAGTAGGTAGAGAGGGTGGTGTAGCTGAATTTGAGGTTGGTAATGAGGATCTTCAAGCCAATGATAAAGGCAACTTTGTATACCGACTTGTGATATTTCCATTTATCGCAGTTTTAATACTGGGATTGATAATTAGTGGGCATTTTGACATCTATAGTTCAGATGTTCAAAATTTTGGCTCTACAAGGTCTAAGAAATTACTACCTAATAGAGGGGTTATCGTTGATAAGAATGGGGTTATTCTAGCTGAGAATGTACCTTCGATGAATCTGTATATAGATAGCGAGATATTTCAAAGATTAGAAGAACAAGAAAGAGATGAGGTGCTTGTTTTGCTTCAGGAGAAGCTAAACGGTAAATGGGAAGACTACGATCAAGAAGGTAATGGCCTGTACGAATCATTAAAAGAGAAGTATGAGTTCTTGTATAGTGATCAGAGATGGTTTGTTCAGCTAAAACTAGCTTCGGGTTTGGAGAATGATATGGCCATTGAATTGAAAGCAATAGCTGATGAGTATGAATTTTTAATTGTTGATGATCATAATGTACGTAATTATCCTTATGGTCAATTAACCTCACACCTTCTTGGTTATTCATCTAACATAAGTGCAGAAGATATTGAGTCGCTTGATTATCTTTCGATTGAAAATCAAGACGAAACAGTTGGGAAGCTAGGCCTTGAGAGGTTTTATGATGCATTGCTTAGAGGTGAGAACGGTTACGCTATTGAAGAACGTAATGCTCGTGGAGAGCTTGTGTCTGATGGCTTTAGAGTAGTTGATGAAAAGATTGAGGGTGCAAATCTACAACTTAATCTAGATATTGTAGCTCAACAGAAGATGTATGAAATCTTGGAGAAAGCAGTCCAGGAATATGAGGCAGATGGAGCTTCCGGCATAATTCAAAGGATAGATGATGGTGGTATTGAGGTAATTGCTAATTATCCAAGTTATGATAATAATCCATTTGTTAGTGGTATAAGTATTGGTGAATACGCAAAGATTCGCGAAAATCCAAACAGACCACTTGTCGACAGAGCACTCGGAGCACAACTTCCTCCTGGTTCGATCTTCAAGACTTTGACTGCTGCTGTAGGTTTGCAATCGGGAGTTATTGATAGTGATACAACATACCTAAGTCGTGATGGTTACGCATTTAGCAATGATGTAATCTTCCCTGAGATCAACAATAATTCGTATGGAAATCTAAATGTCGTAGATGCTCTTTCAGTTTCGAGTAATATTTTCTTCTGTGAGGTTATGCGTAATGGTCTTGAGATCGATGAATTTTCAGGCTACCTAGACAAATTTGGAATAGGTAAGACGACAGGGATAGATACATTTAGTGAAGCCTCAGGTATGTTGCCTAGTCGAGCGAATAAAGAAAGCCTTGCATTGAATCGGGCTTGGTTAGATCCGATTTGGTATCCGGAAGGTGACTCATGTAACACTGCAATCGGACAAGGTATTACAACGATAACTCCAATCCAAGCAGTTAATTGGGTTAGCACCTTGAATAACGGAGGAAAGGTTTTCGAGCCATCTTTGGTGCAAGCATCATTTGATGGAGAATTAGGGGATGAATCAAGAGAGCTTAGTCCAACAGTAGTCAACAAGGATTTTATTGATCAGCAAAATCTTGAAACAGTAATTGAAGGTATGAGGTATGCTGTCGAGCGAGAACGACTTGGTATTTATCCTCTCAAGGACACTAAGTATGGGGTTGGTGCAAAAACTGGTACTGCTGAGTTTGGGCGTATAGATCCTGAGACAGGTTATTACGAGCAACAACATGGTTGGGTTGTAGGATTTTTCCCTGCTCAAGAACCTAAGTATTCTTTCGTTATCCTGCTTGAGAATGGTAAGAGGGGTTTAAATGCAGCAATAACAGCAAAAGAGTTCTTGGATTGGCACTACGGGTATGTTCAAGTTTTGGATGGTAGTGATCCCAACGTTGAGTTTGATTTAGAGGTTGATGAGGGAGCTCCTGAAGATACTTTGTAGACAGAGTAACTCTTTTGATTTATAAGAATTAAGTTCACATCCGAAGTTCATCCCTTAATTTTTTTTCATATAGTATTAAGAATTTTTTAATATTCTTCACTTAGAATTAATCTTAATGGAAGATAAGACTCTGAGAAGATATTTTAGTGGAGATAAATTTACACCTAAAACGGTATTTACAATTGGTGATAAGCGTTTATTAGATGTTAAAGATAAGATCTGTATAGTTGGGAGTCGTAGGGTTGATGAATACGCAAAATACGTGCTGAAGAATATTTTTGAGATCTTGGGTTGTATGAAGGATATTGTAGTGATATCAGGTTTGGCCCTGGGTACTGATAGTCTTGTACACCAATACTGCTTTAATAAGAGTATCCCGACGATAGCTATAACACCAGGGGGGATCGGCAGAGGTTTTCCTATCTCCAACCAGAAGATCTTTGATCAGATCGCTGAGCATGGTTTGATCATAAGTGAGTATCCAAGTGATAGCCCGATAGTTAAAGGCTCATTTCCTCATCGTAATCGACTGATGGTTGGTTTGGCTGATATTGGTTTTGTAATAAGAGCTGGTGCTAAGAGTGGAAGCCTAATTACTGGCAATCTCTTTCTGGAATCCGGTAAGGAACTATACGTACCGCCAGGGAGGATAGGTGATAGACTTAGTGAAGGAACGAACAAGATGATTGTATCGGGAGCCAATATGATTGATGACTTCGGTGAACTAGCTAGTATGCTAGGTATAAAAGATCTTGAAAAGTCGTTGAGAGATCAAAAATTAATTAAAGTTAAGAGTAAGTTAGATAATTCAAGTGATGTTCGAATAGCTGATGATGGTGAGTTAATTATAGATGTAAAAAAATATTACACAGTTTTGACAGAACTAGAGTTAGACTGTATTGTAACGAGAAATTACAAAGGCAAATACTTCATTAATAGATAACATGGCAGCAAAGAAGAAAAGTACAACTAAAGGAAATCCTAAACACTTAGTGCTTGTAGAGTCTCCTTCTAAGGCTAAGACTATTAATAAGTACCTGGGTAAGGAGTATAAGGTTCTTGCGACTGTTGGGCATGTTATTGATTTACCAAAGAGCAAACTTGCTGTTGATAAAGAAAACGACTTTACTCCTGAATGGTCTATGATCAAAGGTAAAGGTAAAGTTGTTACAGAGATCAAGAAGAATCTACCAGACGAAAATCACGAAGTGTTTTTGGCGATGGACCCCGACCGTGAAGGAGAGGCAATCGCTTATCATGTTGCGGCAAAGCTTGGATTGAAGTCACCTAAGAGAATTGTTTTTAATGAAATTACTAAATCTGCTGTAACAAATAGTATTGAAAGCCCAAGGGAGATAGATGATGGTTTAGTACATTCTCAATTTGCAAGAAGAGTTCTTGATAGGCTTGTTGGTTACGAACTTTCTCAAGTTCTTTGGCAGAAGATGTGGTACGGTTTAAGTGGTGGAAGGGTTCAATCACCGGCCTTGAGGTTAATAGTCGAAAGGGAACAAGAGATAGATGCATTTGATCCACAGGAGTATTGGGAGATCTTTAGTAACTTTGAAGGCTTTAGGGCACAATTAAGTAAGATTGAAGGCAAAAAAGCAATTGTTTCTGATTCCAAAACCGCTAAGAGTATAGAGAAGGCATGTGTAGGTGAAAAGATTGAAGTTGATGAGATTAAAACTCGTAAAGTAAGTAAGTCACCTTCAGCACCATTTACTACATCAACACTTCAACAAGCCGCGAATAATAGGCTCGGTCTTTCAGCAAGTCGAACTATGCAACTAGCTCAACAACTATACCAACAAGGACATATCACTTACATGAGAACTGACTCAACTAATCTCTCGAAACAAGCTCTTGATCAGTCTCGTAAATTCATAAAAGATGTTTATGGTGATAAGTATCTCCCTAAGTCTCCAAGGATCTACTCTAAGAAAAGTAAAAATGCTCAGGAAGCGCATGAGGCTGTCAGACCAACAAATTTCTCGATGACTCAAGCAGACATCTCGGAGATGATGACTTCAGCTCACGCAAAGCTATATGAGATGATAAAAAGTAGGACTGTTGCATCACAGATGGAAAATAAACAGAGTGAACAATTATCGGTTGTTTTGAAAGTTGATGGTAATGATGGTGTTTCTTACTCATATCGGATGGGTGGTGAAAAAGTCCTTTTTGATGGGTTCCGGAGAGCATGGGGAGGAATTGATTCTGAAGATAAGACGGCACAATTTTCTAGTTTGAAAGAGGGTGATACGTTTAAAGTTGAGAAGTTAGAGTTAGATCAACTATTCACAAAGCCACCTGCAAGGTTTAACGAGGCATCATTGGTTAAGATGCTAGAGAAGCTTGGGATAGGAAGGCCATCAACTTATGCTTCGATCATCTCTGTTGTAATTGCAAGAGGGTACGTACTTAAAGAAGGTAAGCAACTTGTACCCACAGATGTTGGTAAAGCTGTATGTGGGCTTCTGGTTAAGAGTTTTACACGTCTTGTTGACTACGATTACACAGCCAATATTGAAAAAAGTTTTGATAAGATTGCGTCTCAAGAACTTGAGTATGTACCTTTTATGAAGCAAGAGTATGGTGTTTTTGATGGTGAGAGGAATGAAGCGATGGATAAAGTTGATAAGGCTGAGGTTGTTATTCTTGAAAAAGATACTGATGAAAAATGTGAAAAGTGCGACGCTCAGATGCATGTTAAGTTAGGAAGGTACGGTAAGTTCTATACTTGTTCAACTTTCCCTGACTGTGATGGTATAAAGTCAATCGATGGTGGTGAGGAGAATATGGATTTTGAGAAGTATAAAAAACCTTCTGAGTGTCCAAAGTGTAAAGCACAGATGAAGCTTAAGGTAGGTAAAAATGGACAGTTCTGGGGTTGCGAAAAGTATCCAGAGTGTAAAGGAATTGTCGGACTTCTCTTGAATAAATCGTGTGATCTTTGTAAGAAAGACTTAGTTGAGAGGAGATCTCGTTGGGGTAAGATGTTTAACGGTTGTAGTGGTTACCCTGATTGTAACTTTATCGAAGGTGCGAAGAATAGGGGAAAGAGAAAAGCTACTACTAAGAAAAAGACAGCGAAAAAGAAAGCTACTAGTAGAAAGAAGACTGCGACGAAAAAGGCACCAAAGAAAACCTCAAAATCAAAGACAGCAAAGTCGAAGAAGTAGTAAGGTTTGAAATCTACCCTGCTACTTTAATGGTCAAATTTTTAATCTTTCATTTATAACTTCTTAACTCTCTTGGTGTAAATTTGAATAGTATGCCAAGTGAGAAATTCAAAAATTTTGGACTTAGTGGTTTGAGCGATACTGATCTAGTATCTATCTTGATCGGGACTGGTGGCGTTGGAGTTAGTTTCAAAGAAGTCTCAAAAGATGTTGCTAAGATTCTTATAAATGATCAGTCACCTGCTTTTGATGATCTTATCAAGGTCAAAGGAGTCGGTGAGACTAAAGCGTTAAGGATAATCAGTGCCTTTGAGATAGCAAGGCGTATGAGGGAGAAAGATAGGCCAAGGCAGATACGTAGTGATAGAGATAGTTACGAGTACCTTAAAGATAAGATAGGAAAAAAGGCTGAAGAGGTCTGGGCAATATACTTGAATGCTAGGTATGAGATCATAAGTTGTGAGCTCATAGCTAAAGGCAGGCTCAATACTGTTAATATTACGCCAAGAGATATTTTGGGCTTCTCGCTACTTAACAATTCAAACAATCTAGTGATTGCTCATAATCATCCCTCGGGTAATTCCCAAGTTAGCTATGCTGATAAGAAATTCACTATTAGACTTATGAATTGTTGTGAGTTGATGGGGGTTAACTTTGTTAGTCACATCGTTATTGGAAATGGTGAATATAGTGTTGTAGAGATTGATGACTAGGCTTCTTCTGTTTATGTCTTTCTGTGAGTAGATTATGGTGAAAAATCATGAACAATAGTATAGAATGGTGGAATATAATAATTTGAGTAGTGTCTTTATGGCGGAAAAAGAAAAGAAGAGTAAAATTGTGGCAGTAATATTAGCCTTGCTCATTGGAGGTCTTGGAATTCATCGTTTCTATCTCGGGCAAACTAAGAAAGGTATCCTTTACTTAGTGTTTTGTTGGACAGGCTTACCATCTATCCTTGCATTGGTTGATGGGGTTAGGTACTTATTACTAAGTGACGAGGAATTTTCAAAGAAATACGATTAAAGAAAGATTCTGCTCTTATCAACTCTCTGGGTCAAGGCTCAGGGAGTTTTTCTTTTTATAATATACTTGGGATAAATTTTAATAGCATAATAGCGAACTTGTATGTATAATCTGTAGTTTAATCTAAATCAGGATCGCGAGTGGGTTTCCTATCTGTTTAGAATCTGAACTTCAAAGCTTATTTATGAAGAAGAAGATTTTAGATAGTCACAAGTGATCTAAGAAAGGAAACTATTATGGCTACTAAGGCTAAAGAAGTTTCGGAAAAAGCTACCGAAACAAAAAAAACAACAGCTAAAAAAGAAACAGCAGCAAAAACTAAGGACGCTGCAACAAAAAAAACAACAGCTACTAAAAAAGCTGCAACGACTAAGAAGAAAGCACCTGCAAAGAAGGCTGCTACTAAAAAGGTCGCTGAGAAAAAAGCACCTGTTAAGAAGACTGAAGCAAAAGCTGAAGTTACTGCTAAGAAGGAGGCTGTAAAGAAGACAGAGAATATCAGAGTCGTTAAGAAAAACTCTGAAACAAAGATCGCTAAAAAGGCTGGAGCTACAAATACAAATGTAGTTAAAAGACTTAAGAAGGATCCAAAAGCATCTGCTAAAGCTACTGGAAACAGAGGCGGCAGAGCAACTAGAGCTCCAAGAGCAGAAGCTGCACCTAAGCCAATCAAGGTAGTACCTAAAGAGTTTGCTGGTGAGATTCCTACAATTGAGGAGTTCTTACAAGCTGGTGCACACTTTGGTCATAGGACAAGTAGGTGGAATCCAAAGATGAAGAGATTTATTCATACTTCAAGAGATGGAGTTCATATCATCGACTTGGTTAAAACAATTTCACTATTGAAAAAGTCACTAGACCTAATTACTACACAAGCAGAGTACGGTTCAATCCTTATCTGTGGTACTAAAGGCCAGGCTGCAACATTAACTAAAAGAGTAGCTGAAGAGTCAGGTGCATTCTTTGTTAATAAGAGATGGCCAGGTGGACTTTTCACAAACTTTGATACTATCAAAAGATCAGTACAAAACCTTGTGAAGATGGAAGAACAACTTGCTGCAGGTGCAGAAGGTTTGGTTAAGAAGGAGAGACTAATGCTTGAGAGAGATATTGAGAGACAGAATAAGATCTATGCTGGTATTAAGTTCATGAACAAACTACCAAGAGTTATGGTTGTTATCGATAGTAGGGTTGAGAAGAACGCTATTAGAGAGGCAAATGCTATGGGGATCCCTGTAGTTGCTTTGATCGATACTAATTGTGATCCTGATATCATCAGTAACCCGGTTCCTGCAAATGATGACTCAATCAAGAGTATTAAATTATTCATCGAGTTATTTGGAGAAGCAATCAAAGGTGGTAAAGAATCAGTTAGAGTTACAGGTTTAAGACAGACTCATGAAGCAGCTTTAGCTACTTCAGCTGATAAGTACCAGAAAGCTTTAGAGACAAGAGCTAGGATGGAAGACGAAGAAAGAGAAAGAATGAGACGAATGAGATCAGGTGAGGTTGAATCAAATGAAAGCGGACAAGTAGTAAGAGTTGTTAAAAAATCTACTAAGTAGTAAATATTGCGGGTTTCATTGCGTACAGTGAAACCCGTATTAAAAAGTTATTTTAATTTTTCAATTTTCAAAAGATGGCAGAAGTAACAGCAAAAGATATTATGGCTCTAAGAGCTAAGACTTCAGCAGGTATTGCATTATGTAAAGAAGCTTTGGTTGCTAGTGATGGTGACATGGAGAAGGCAGTTAAGTACATTAATGAGAGATCTGATGTTGTCAGTAGATTGAATCAAGTTACTGGTGCAAAGATTGGTCTTTGTAGGATGGCTATTCAAGATGCAGAGCAAGATTATGAGAAAGCATTAAAGATTATTAATGATAGAGGCTGGGCACAAGATAGTGTCGAGGTTGAAGATGATAGAGGTGAAGGGATTATTGGGACTTACGTGCATAGTACTGATCATAAGACTGTTGCTTTGGTTGAGGTTAGTTGTATTACTGACTTTGTATCAAGAGGAGTTATCTTCAGGGAGCTTGCTGCTGAAATGGCAAAGCAAGTTGCAGCAATGAAGCCGACTTTTGTCTCAAGAGATACTGTTCCTCAAGAGAAACTTGATGAACTTAAAGATCTTTTCGAGCGAGAAGTTAAAGAAGAAGGTAAGCCTGAGCATATTATTCCTACGATTATTGAAGGTAAATTTAACAAATTCTACGCTGAAAACTGCTTGTTAGAACAGAAGTGGTTCAAAGATGAGTCTAAGACTATGAAAGAAGTTCTAGATGAGGCTATTGGGTCAACTGGAGAACCAATTAAGATCGAAAGAATCCTAACTTGGGAATTTGGTAAAAGATCTTAATCGGATCCATTGAATTAAAAGTTAAGACACCCCGTCAGGGGTGTCTTTTTTTATTAGTGATATCATTTTTGGAATTAAGGAGTTGGGTATTAAGTATAGTCAGGGGTTCTTACCATTACATCAAACCATATTGGTGAAAATGAGAAAAAGGTATGTTGAGATGAATGCCAAGTATCCAAAGATCTGTAATATCTTGATTACTGTAATCATACGAACCTATTAATACCTTAGATAATCCCTAAATTATAATAGTGGCAAAGCTTTTGAAAATCTTGACATTATCCGTATAAAAATATTGAGTCGATTGTAATCCTGACAGATATTCAAGATCTTAAGAATTAAATCCAATTGGTTTTTATGCTAAAATACCATCAGCTTTTAAAGATATAAAAGCAAAATATAAAATTACTAAACATCATCATGAATGATTTACAAAAGCAACTAGACAAGACCCTGAGCCACCTAGCGGATGAGTTTAGTCAGATAAGAACTGGTAGAGCAACTGCAGAGCTTATTGAGCCTGTTAAGGTCGAAGCTTACGGTACAACTAACCAACTTAAAGCATTAGGTAATATCACAGTTGGAGATGCAAAAACTTTGAATGTACAAGTGTGGGATAAGACAATCATCCCAGATATTGAAAAGGGAATCGGAGCTGCTAATTTAGGACTTTCTTGTAGTAGCGATGGAGACATCATTAGGGTCAAAGTACCTGATCTTACTACAGAAAGAAGGCATGAGTTTGTAAAAGTTGCTAAGGATAGAACGGAAGTTGCTAAGCATGGTATACGTAATACTAGGCATAAATTCCTTAAAGATATCGATCAAGCGGTAAAAGACGGTATGGCAGAAAGCGAAGGTAAGAGGCAGAAGGAAGTTGTAGAGAAAGCTGTTAAGGAAGCTAACGGTAAACTTGCAGAGATGCTTGCTGAGAAGGAAAAAGATATCTTGGCGATCTAATATTGATTGCTTTGACTGAAATACAGAATTACGAAATATCAATTAATAATTATAAGTCATTATTATGAACTCAACAGAATTAAATCTAAAGAAAAACCTTAATTATGTAAATCGTTATCGACTTGCGGATCTACCTACTGATCGTAAAATCGTTGTCGGAATTCAAGGAGGCAAGGGAAGTTTCAATGAACAGGCTGCAACCGAGATTATGCGTAAGTATGAAATTACTGATTATGAATTGGTTTATCTATATACGACCGATGCAGTTCTTAAAGCTGTTGCTGCTGGAGAAGTAGATTATGGACAATTTGCTGTGCATAACAGTGTTGGGGGTGTTGTTGAAGAGTCAATGATCTCAATGGCAAACCATATCTATGGAATCGTTGAAGAATTCGCTATTCAGATACAGCACTACTTGATGAAGTCAAAAGCTTCTAAAATTGAAGATATAGATACGATAATGACTCATCCTCAGGTTCTAAAACAGTGTAAGAGTAATCTGGAAGAGAAATATTCTCACCTTGAGATGACTTCAGGTGAGGGTGATCTGATTGACCATGCTAATGTTGCAAAGGAAATCGGTGAGGGGCGTATGACAAATAATGTTGCTGTAATGGGTCCTCAGATACTTTCTGAGATTTACGATCTTGATATCATCGAAGGTGATCTTCAAGATCAAGATGAAAATTGGACTAGTTTTCTCTTGGTGCAGAAGGTTTAGGATTAATTACTGCGATTAAAGATTTTTAGTCTATAATGAATAAGTTCAATTTCGGATGGTATTGAGTTGCTTGGTTGTGAGTATTACTCGATAAGGAATTTCGAAGAATTTTATAGATTAACAAACAATAATCATGGGTATAGCTATACAAATCTTAATAAATATCTTTTTTATCTTGCTGATTCTGATAATTTTGATTGGTATTCATGAATTTGGGCATTTCATAGCTGCAAAGTGGCGTGGTGTGAGAGTTGATGAATTTGCAATAGGTATGGGACCAAAGGTTTGGTCTTATCAAGGTGAGGAGACTCTGTATGCTTTGAGGGCTTTTCCTATCGGTGGATTTGTGAAGATCCTTGGTGAAGGGGATGATCCAGATGAGGATTGGGACGCGATCAAGAATGATCCAGCAAATTTCCAGAATAAGAAGCCTTGGGAGAGAATTGTGATATTGAGTGCGGGTGTTTTTATGAACTTGATGTTAGCAGTTTTCATATATTACGGCTTTTTGATCTCAACTGACTTTGAATTTATATCGCCTTCTAATGAGATTGCAAATTATGAGTCAAGGTTTGGGGAAGAGAAGTTGCAGACTTGGACTTTAGGATATGCAAGTTTGGCAGAGAACGGTGGTGCAGCAGATGCTGGGTGGCCAGATGAGGGTTATATTAAGAGTGTAGATAGGTTTGATATTGGTACAAGTGATGAGTTTAGAGATGTAGTGCAGGCTAGTGCAGGTAAGGAAGTTACTGCAGAGATCTGTAGTGATGAGGAGTTAACTGATTGTGCTATATATACAACTGCGATAAGTGATGAAGGGCTCATAGGGATCGCTCTCCCACAAAACTACATCCACCTTATTGAGTATAAGGGTCTTGAAAGATGGTTTGGCGGTTTTGCTCATTCGTATATGATGCTTGATGTGGCTTGGGATTATCTTGGGCAAATCTTTGGTGAAGCTAAGGAAACTGGTGACTATTCAACGGCAGCAAACGCAGTATCGAGTCCGATAGGTCTTTACTTCATAGTTGAGTATATCCGTGAAGCAGGTCTCTTAGGCATACTTGATCTTACTGCAAATCTTTCCTTAACACTTTTCATTATGAATCTTCTTCCAATTCCAGCGCTTGATGGTGGTAGAATCGTACTTGTTGCAATTGAGTGGGTTAAAGGTTCTCCTGTTAACAAGACATTTGAAGGTTGGTTGATAAAGGGAAGTTTCATCTTCTTGTTGTTGTTTATGCTTGCAATTATACTCAAAGATATAATCTTTTTTGACAATCTTAGAAATCTTTTTAATTAGAGTTTTGTGGTAGGAAAGCCATTAGGTGAAAAGTTGGATTGATTATGTATATGAGTTCATTACAATACAGTAGTTGAGAATTAAATTTTAATTACTTTTTTATGTTAATCGGTTCGAAAGAGGTACTGAGATTAATCAAAGAGAAAAAGCTTATTGAAGGTTTGAGTAAAAGAGAGCTTGAAAATCCTGAAGGGTGTAAGTTTGACCTGCGTATTAAATCTGTTTCTAAGCCAGTAGGTGAGGGGTTTGTTGGTGTTAATGATCGTAAGACTCCAAAGTTTGAATTGATGGCTTCATTTGATGCTGGAATGGGGGACGAGCAAGAGTCATTTACTATTAAACCCGGTGAATACTTTAATACTGAGTCGTTGGAGTTTTTAAATCTCCCTGAGGATATGTTTGGTGTAATTAAACCACGTTCAACTTTGTTTCGCTCTGGGATAATCATGCGAGCTGGAGTAATCGACCCAGGTTATAGTGGTGAAGTGCACCCGGCACTTTTCAATGCGTCGCAGAATGATTTTACAATACAGATGGGTGCAAGGTATATGAGTGTCTTCTTTATGAGAATAGAGGGAGATCTTGTTAGGTCGTATGAAGGTCAATGGCAGGGTGGCAGAGAGTTCGTTGAGGAGTTAGAGGTGCAAATCTAGTTTTTGGGGGAGTATTACTGGTACTACAGGCTTGATTTATTTGAGAGCTTGATGCATAATTTAGAGTTTCTATTTATATTTATCTT
>JAHDCA010000019.1:0-8218 GCA_020630115.1 Candidatus Dojkabacteria bacterium
AAAAGAGAAGGTAAAGCTATAACAGTTGTTGTCAAAGATAAAGAGATGGCAAGCGAATATGTGGATCTTAATCAGACTGCTTTGGACTTTTATGATAACTATCTTCCAGGCTACTACTCAGTTGTCTCAACTTCTAAAGAGAAGTTTGCAAAAGGAGTTTCATCAGAATACAAGACCCAAGGAGTACGGATAATTGAAAATGAGTTAATTAATGAAATCATCGAGATACTTGGGCATCCAATAACCTCAACCTCTGCTAATTCAAGCGGTAAAAAAACGCCATATCATATCGATGACATCCTTGATAATACTTCAAAAGCTCAGCAAAGTAAGATTGATCTGTTTATAGATGGAGGTCAACTTGAGAAAAGGGAAACATCAATTGTAATCGATACATCTTTTGACAATATAAATGTTCTTAGAAGTGCTAATTACGAGCTTCCAAGCTTAGATAGTAATGCTCTAATAAGTGCTAAAACTAGTAATGAAGAAGAATCAGCTAGATTTGCATGGAATTTTTACCAAAAATTTTTACATAATTCCGAGGAACGAATTCTAGTTAAGCTTCAAGGGAAGATGGGAGCAGGAAAAACTCACTTCGTAAAAGCTATTGCTGCAAACCTTGCGATTGAGGATCTAACTTCTCCGACCTATACACTAATTGAAGAGTATGATTATTCTAAAGGAGATACTGCTGATTTCAAAAACAAGAAGCTACTTTTACATATTGACCTATGGAGGATCGAAAATAAGCTAGACGTAGAAGAGCTTAATCTTGAAAAGTATTTTGAAAGAGCAAATCTGATATGTCTTGAATGGCCAGAAAATCTTCACGGAGTTGAGTTTAATGATACGAAAACGTATACGATACAGTTTGAAGTAGTTGATTTAGAAACAAGAAACATCTCTGTTTATGAAAAATGAATACTCTAAAAAGATAATATTAGGAATAGATACTAGTTGTGATGAGACTTCCGTTGCAGTCGTTAAAGGTCGACAGGTTCTTTCATCTGTTGTTAGTTCACATGCTCAGCTTCACAGCAAGTGGGGTGGAGTAGTACCAAATATCTCAAGAAGAGCACATATTGAAAGATTACCCCAAGTTTACAAAGAGGCATTATCAAGAGCTAGGATTGGTGAAGATCAGATCGAAGCTCTTGCAGTGACGATAGGACCGGGGCTAGCAATTGATCTAGAGATCGGAATAGAGTTTGCAAGAGATTTAGCGACTAAGCTTGAAATCCCATACATACCTACTAACCATATGATGGGGCATTTGCTATCGCCTTTTTTATTAAATAGGAATATGAATGGTCCAGTAGGAAAGAATATCGATATAAATGAATTACTCCCTGCTTACTCCCTTTTGGTTTCTGGTAAACACACTGAGATTGTTTATTTTGAGGAAATTGGAAAGTTTGAAAAACTAGCAAAAACTAAAGATGATGCTGCAGGTGAAGCATTTGATAAAGTCGGAAGGATGTTAGGTTTTGGCTACCCAGCTGGTGGAGTTGTCGCAAAATTTGCTCGAGGAGGTAAAAAAGATCGATTTGGGCTTCCAATTCCAATGCTTCACGACCCAGGTGTTGACTTTAGTTTCTCAGGAATGAAGACAGCATGTCTTTACAAGCTCGAGGAACTCAGAGAGTCAGGTATGAAAGATAAAGACTTCTCAAAGGACTTTGCAGCAGAGTTTCAACATAAAGTAATCAATTCAATTGAGAGAAAGTTCAAGCGGGTTTTACAGAAGGATCCCAGGAGTAAAGATGTTAAAAGTCTTTGGATGGGTGGGGGCGTTATCGCTAATACTTTGTTAGTTAAGAGAATCTCAAAGATATGCCGAGAACATAATATACTAGCGCTTGTACCCGAAAAGAAATATCGAGGCGATAATGGTGCGATGATCGCAATCGCTGGGGCATTTAATCTAGCTCAAGGTAAGTATATGACTGAAGCTTTTGATACAATTGATAGAATCCCAAGGCTTAGTCTTGAGGATGAGATCCTCTAACTATCGATTCTCATTTAATTTTCGTTAAACAATTTATGAAAAATATAAGAAGAGTGCTTAGCTACGCAAAGCCACTAAATAGATTAAGAAATACGATAATTTTATTAGTTGTTCTATCAGCTTTTCTCTCACAAGCATTTCCTCTTGCTACGAAATTTGCTGTTGAAGAGCTTGAAAAAGAGATATCGAGCTCTAACGGTGACTTAGATAGAGTCATTTATTACCTGTTGATAGGTTTTGGGCTTGGTTTGGTAAGGATGAGTTTAACAGTTTTATCAGCTAGACTTGGTGATAAATATGCAGGTGAACTTCGTAAATATTTGATCTCAAGTTTTTACTACCATATCTTGAACCTTCCTCAGAAATATTTTGATAATGAGGTGTCTGGAAAAATCATCAATCAATTGAATAGAGGGGTCTGGACTATTCAAGGGTTTATGAATAACTTTACGAACTTTATCTTACTTAGCTTATTACAAACTACTATCACAATTGGTGTTCTTCTTTACTTTAGTCCTATTGTTGGACTATTAATCATTCTAATATTTCCAATATATATATGGCTTAGCAATATCTCTTCAAAGAGGTGGGGGGAACTTGAAGTTCCTAAAAATCAACTGGAAGATAGAACTAGAGGGCGTATCTCTGAGGTAATTAGCAATATCCGCTTAGTCAGAGGTTTTGGCAAACAATCTTCTGAGGTTGAGCTTATCGATGGCCTGCAGGGAAGTATTAACGATATATATAAGGATCAAAGTAGTGTTTTTCATAAATACGATTTTCTAAGAAAGCTTGCTTTAGATGTTATTCTCTTAAGCATCTATTGTGTTCTTTTTATTAATAGTTTTAATGGAACTTACTCAATAGGCCAGCTGATACTAGTTGTTCAATTAATCGAGATGCTAAGGCAACCTTTATATGGGATGAGCTTTATACTTACTCAACTTCAGAACGCTAATGCAGGAACAAAAGAATTTTTCGAGATAATTCAATTACAAAAATCAGAAGAGTTTGACGCAAAGTCTAAACAAAATAAAGTTTTGAAAATTAATAAAATCGAGATTGATAGTCTTGGTTTTAAGTATGATGATGAGTCAGTGTTTGAGAATCTCAGCTTAAAAATAAATAAGGGAGAAAAAGTTGCACTTGTTGGTAAATCTGGTTCAGGTAAGTCAACTTTGATTAATCTTATAATGAGATTTTATGATCCAACTTCAGGTAAGATCAAGTTTAATGGGATTTCACATTCTGAACTCTTGAACTCAGAAATTCGAAATAGTATCTCAATGGTTTTTCAAGACAGTGAACTCTTTTCTTCTACAATTCGCGAAAATATAATGTACGGTAATGAGAATGTTGATGAGCTGGAAGTTTTAGAAGCATTGAAGAAGGCAAATGCATATGAATTTGTCACTAATTTCAAAGATGGATTGGATACTGAGATTGGCGAACGAGGTATCAGACTTTCTGGGGGGCAGAAACAAAGGATTCAGATTGCTCGTGCCATACTTAAGGACTCTTCAGTTGTAATACTAGATGAAGCTACTTCAAGTCTTGATAATGAATCGGAAACATTAGTGCAAGAAGCAATTGATAACTTAACTCGAGATAAGATTGTAATTATAATTGCACATAGATTAACTACGATTAAGAACGTTGATCGAATCTTAGTAATTAATGAAGGTGAATTGAAGTCCGAATATAGTGATTATGCAGAGTTTATGAAGAAGGAAAATGGAAATCTAAGTAAGGCATCGTTAAACATTAATTGATTAGCTATCAAAGGCGTAATATAATGAACCCAAGCCGAGGTGGTGGAATTGGCAGACACGCTACCTTGAGGTGGTAGTGAGCATTATACGCTTGTGCAGGTTCAAGTCCTGTCCTCGGCACCATACAAGTATTTACGCAAAGCTGATTTTCTATAGGTTGTTGCGCCCTTGTATTAGTCTACTCTATAATCGACATAGCCCCAGAGTAATTTTTTATTGAAATGTGATGAGGATTCGATACCCTAAAAAACGAACGCTTCTTGATGCTTATAAAGCAATGTTCAAGATTTATTTAATGTTTGCAATTCTTCTTCTTAGCTACTTCCCGCCTATCCTAGAATACGCAGAGCAATTAAAGTTACGGAAAAATGCAGTATATGCTTCTCAAGACGCCTGTATCGCTTCCGGACAGCAATGGTGTTCAGCTTCATATTGTTTACCAGATTGTAGTGCAACTAATCAAGATCAGATTGATGCATCGTATGATAAGTGGGCTGTAAAGTCACATGATGAGAAAGGTCTAACTCAAGAGGGAAGAGAATACAATGTAGATACTTATGAGGAACGTAACATTGGACAAACTAATGTTAATATCAATGCTGCAACAGAGAATGGTGGTGTTAAGCTCGAAGTCGCTCAATCTGAAATTCATGGAGCTAATAATGCTCATCTTGATGAGGTTGTTGCTAACAATGATAAGAATGAAGTGACTATTACATCTCCAGTGAATGATTATGATAGGTCTCATGAGCAATCACATAATGTAGAAGTTAAACTAGCTTCAGCTGAGGATAATCAAGAGTTCTCTCAGACATATCGGCAGATCGGAACAGTTGATCCAAATTATGGTCAAACAACTAATAATGCTGGTGAGGTTCAAGATAATGCTACGGCTCAATCATACTATCAAACTGCAAATGGTACCTTGCTAACTGAAGCTCAACTTATAGATCTTCCTAGTGACCCACCAATGTCATGATCCAAGATACACTTGTGAAAGAATCGATAATCATATGTGGAGAGTTACTGAGACAATCCATACTGGTGGAGAGCTAGAAAGTATTGATTCTTACTTTATTAACCTATGGGGAGAAGGAGAGCGAGAAATAGGTTTTGATCAAGCTCAATTCTTCCATAAAAACCCTTTCTGTGACCCTGCTACTCTAACTTGTAGTGTAGACCCTGAATTGGCAAAAATTTATAATCTCGAAGTTGATCAATGCCACGGTCCTGTTGAAAAATGTGTTTTTGGGGAAGATGATCCAGATGGTCATCATCAGCATTTAGTAACAAGACAAATAGGAGCAAATGGTGATGTACTTCACTTTGATGCATCCAGATATGCTGGAAATGGTCATTTCTGTAATACTTCAATACAAGTAGATGTTATTAATACAACAAAGCCCGTACATGATACTAGTAGGGTAGAAGGGTATTTCACTTTCTATAACGACTGTTCACACTCTGAGCGAACAACCAAAATTAACCATACAAACGTGCCTGGGATTCCTCAGCAAGTGACAGAAGTTAAAAATACAGCTGCACCTGTAATATCTCCAGCTAATACAAACCCGAGTGTTAATTTGCCAGTAACATGCTCTTATGGTGGAAACACAATCAGTCAAGGAAGCTTCCAAGGTGCTGATGGATGTAGTACTTGTACATGTAATAGCAATGGTCAATTTACTTGTGATTCTTCGTCGTGTAATGAACCTGTACAGCCAAAAACAAATGATCCTGTGGAAGAAAAAAAGACAGAAGAAGCAAAGACTGATACACAAAAAAAGAAAGTTGTAGAAGATGCTGTCTCTTGTAACTATCATGGTAATACTTACAAAGTTGGGAATACTTTCTCATCAGGGTGTAATAGTTGTACATGTGGGGAAGATGGGTCTATAACATGTACAGAGATGTACTGTGAAAGTCCTGACCCAGTATTAGATATCTGGAAAACAAATTCTGTTACTAACGTAAGCAATGGAGATGTGATCGAATATCAAATTACGGTTAAGAATATCTCTTCTGTGAATGCTTATGATATTGAGATCTTTGATAGATTACCAGCTCTTACTGACTATGTTTATTCATCTGATGCAGGTGAGTATCACGAACATATTCAGATCGGTGGAGCAAGTAGAGCTAATGTTGTAACTTGGCCAGAGTTTGATTTAGGTGCTTACCAAGCTAGAACATTTATTGTAAAAGCTGAAGTTGCATCTTGGCACTCAACAACACTAACAAATTATGTATTTATTGATGAGGCAAGACACTGTAGTACACCATTTGGGATATGCGACACTGCATATCATACAGATTATTGTGATGCTCCTGAACAAACTCCTGAGCAACCAGTTGGCCCAAAGATGGAGATGCCAAAGAAGGAATCTCCTAAAAAAGAGGTTAAACAAGAAGTCCCATCTACAGACAAAAAAGTTTCAACAACTTCAAAATCTGAAAATAAGAAAGTTGTAGTTCATGAACCTTCAAATTCTCCAGTTTTGTCAATCGAGAAATATGGAAGTAGTGGTTATGTCGTTGGTGAGAATGTAGATTTCGTTATCAACTACAAAAATCTTTCAAACTATGAAGCTAAGGATGTATATATCATTGAGGTGATACCAACTGGTACTCAATTTGATGCTTTGAATCATGATAATTCAGGGTGGAAGTGTGATGGAATCCAAGCTGGATCAAGATGTGAATTCCATCTTGGCAATCTAGATCCTTCTACTGCAGATAAGATTAGCAAAGGAACTGTACTACTTTCATTGAAGGTTACTGCTGATGCAGGTGATACAATAACTAACAAGGCAGCAATAGAAGCATCTAACTGTTCTAATCAGCTCAGCATAGGTTCAGGTTATACTAATGATAATGTTGTTTGTAGTAGTGATGATCACACAGCAAGGATGATTAATCCTGAAGTAAAAGGAGCAACAGAAACATGTACTACTGGTCAGTTTGATGTTAATGGTCAATGTATCCTTGCTGATACTGGGTTAAATCTACAGATACTGATCCCATCAGTCGGGATCTTAACAGCGATATTTGGAGTAAACGTTTTGGTTGTTCACAGAAAACTCAAGCTTAATAGTTAGGATTAAGCTTGAGTAAGAATTACTGAAAAGTAAAACTGCCCAAGCTTTTGTAATCTGAGGAGTGAAGTTAAAGAAAACTTTTACTTCTTTACAACCTTACCACTGTCCATATGTATAGTTCTTTGAGCATACTTTGATATTGAATGAGAGTGGGTTACCATAACTACAGTTGTTCCTTTTTCTTTATTCATCTTTTTAATCAAATCCATTACCTCCTTAGCAGTATCAGAATCAAGATTCCCTGTAGGCTCATCTGCCCATATAACTGTTGGATCATTAGCAAGGCTTCTTGCAACTGTTACACGTTGTCTCTGACCACCTGAGAGTTCGTTAGGCTTATGGTAAAGCCTGTCTCCAAGTCCAACCTGCTCAAGCAATTCTTTGGCCTTCTTTTTCGCAACTGATCTTTTAACTCCATCGAGGATAAGAGGTAATTCAACATTTTCTAGTGCAGAAAGTACAGGTATCAAATTAAAAGTTTGGAAGATAAATCCCATGTTTGTTGCTCTAAACTTTGTCTTCTTTCGATCTCTTAATTTAGCAATGTCTTGTCCGTTAATTTCAATCTTTCCAGAGCTTGGATTATCGATACCTGAGATACAGTTCAAAAGTGTTGTTTTACCTGAGCCAGATTCACCCATTATTGCGACCATCTCACCTTGGTATATTTTAATATCAACATCATTGAGAGCTTTAACTTCGTTTGGTTGACCTTTATGATAGATCTTAAAAAGGCTTTGGGTATTTACAATAACTTTTCTGTCAGTGTTTGATTTTGAATTCTTTTTTGTTAGCTTGTTTTTATCTTGAGTTTTTTTCATAAAGTTTCAAATAATTTATATATTATTCTGGATAGTTTGTAGCTTCTACTGGTGATAATCTACTTGCAATAAGTGAAGGGGCAAGAGTAAATAATATACATGCGAGGTAAATCAACAAGCAGAAAATTAAAATTTCATTATGTGGTGTAATTACATTAAAGTCACTTGTTTCATCAGCAAACTCAGTTAGGAAATTTTGAGCTGAGATCATACCCGTAAATGCACCGATACTAATTCCAAAGATCGAAATTAGTGAGCTTTCTGCGATAAAAACGTAAAAAATCATAGCTTTTGAAAAACCTAAACTTCTAAGCATACCAATTTGTTGTTTTCTTTGATTAACAGATCTGAAAATTATTACTCCAAGCCCAGCCAGACCCACTAATAGTCCAAAACTCAAGAAACCTTGTAGGAGATAAATAAACTGATTTATAAATAATTGGAATACAGCAATTAGCTCTTCAATTATAAAAATATCGTATTCTTGAATTATAGCTAATTCATCTTTGATATTGT
>JAHDCA010000019.1:8228-13648 GCA_020630115.1 Candidatus Dojkabacteria bacterium
ACATTAAATTGGAGATCAAATTCCGAATCTCCGATCTCAATTTCCTCAGATAGAAGTGGGGAGACAAGGATTGTTCCATCGCTTGTACCATTGCTTTGCTGTGAGAAGATTCCGATTATTTCAATTTCGACTTCTTGATCGTTATGGTTAAAAATAACTTGATCACCAACTTCGAACTCTGGGACATTCGGGATACCCTGAGAGTATAATCCTGAAATGATAGCAGTATTTGGATCTGAATTTAATCTTTCATATATGTCTTCCTGTGATTGATTTTCAAGTGTCTCTTCAATTTCAAAAGTAAGAATCTCTGCATAGGTAACGGAAGGTAAAAGGGCAATTGATTCATAAGGTGTTTGTTGTACTTCATCGTCATTAGGTATTGATTGAGGTCTGCCAAAGCCAAAAACTAGTACAGCATCATCTACAAGAACTTCAGGCGTTGAGAAAGGGATTAGTTGATTAGTGTAAAGATCGGTTGATTCAATATCTTCAAACAGACTAATAACCTGATCAGCTTTTTCTACATCATCTGTATCGGATAAGTATAAACTACCGGTAAAACCTCCACCGATTTGATCTGTTATCTGCTCAATAAAGTTGTCATTTGATGCTCTCAATACCGCAATAAAGCTAACTATGAAAACGATTAAAGCAAACATGATTATCGTCAGACCAGTTTTCTTACGATCTAAGCTTGGGTATCTAGTAGCCATTTTGAGTATCAAGCCAACCCTATTGAAAGGATAGGTAAGGATTTTTAGAATCTCAGAAAAAAGATTGAGAGTATTTGTAAAGAATATAACACTTGAAATAACTAAGATTAACCCGATTGTGAAGAAGAAGATCGGGTACTCATCAAATGATGTTTGATATTTATCAGCTTCCATAGCATAGATTGTAAAGCCTATTGTCCCCGCTGAGCTTAATGCCAAAGTCAATCTTTTGAACCGATCTCTTTTTGACTCAAGTTTAAGGAAAAAATTGCTCAGGAAAGAGAAAAGAACTCCACCAAATATAAGTAGTGTTATAACAAGGCTAAAGTATATTATTTGTGATGTTAGATCATCATTAACTTGATCTTTGATTGAATCGAAATTTGTGATGCTAGAAACTAAAACCAGGTTTATTAATGATAGAAATATAAAACGAATAACTTTTCGATATCTTTTTAATTCTTTTATTGGAGTAGCTGTCTTTTTTATAGCTGAAACGATATTGAGCCTACTAATCATGACACTCGAAAAGATTACTGTCATATAGGTAACAAGCATCCCAGCTGAGAATGAGTAGGTAAGGCTTTCAAGTTTGTATCCAAATACTAGGTTAGGCTCAACTCCAAAAGATCCTAAGAATTCAATTAGAAGTGACCTAATAATATTAATGAGTAATCTACCAATTCCCAGTCCAACAAGTACACCTAATAGTGAGGAGATAATACTATAGGAGAGACCTTCGATGGTCAGTAAATATACTATTCTAAATCTAGTTAATGCGATTGCACGTAATATACCTAGTTCACTTTGACGCTCATCTGCTAAGATAGAATAGATATTAACGATCAATAAAGTACCAGTTATAATTCCAAATATACTCAAACCTAGAAAAGCTTCAGAAGTACCGTTCTCAGTAATTGCATCATTAAGATCTTTTTTTAGGTGTGTAAAACTTATCTGCGAGATCTCATCATCATCTACTTCTGATAACCAATCATCATACTCGTCAGTCAGTTTATTTAGTTCTTCCTTCTCAATCTGATATCCGTGATTAGTAGATAAGAAGACACTTTCTGTGAGGGCATCATCTGGGTTGTTAATAAATATCGTACTAGAACTTGAGTTTGCTTTATAACCAAAAGTCCCCTTATGCTCATAGATTGAGTGTACTTCATAGTAATTATCTTCAGAACCATTGAAGATCTTGAACTTGTCGCCTTCTTCAATATCAAGTTTATCTGAAGTTGATCTATCAATTATCGCCAAATTACCAGTTATTTCTGAGTAAATAGGATCGTAACTTTTAGGATCAAAGTTATTTATAATTTGCGGGTCCGAGTTAATGATTGAGATTGCTCTCTCTAATGAGCCAACAGGTTTATCATCTTTATCAATTTTTTGTAACGAATATGAGCCAGCTTGAACTTTGACAATCTCTTCGAAGTTGAGCTCAGACTCATTGAGTTGTGACTCAAGTCTTTCAATTAGTGAATCATTATCAATAGTTGGGTCGTTTGGCATATTGATCTGGATATCGATCTCACCAAGGTCTTGCGTAATGGCTGTCTGAGAAGTTATATCAAAAGAATCTTTGATGACTTGTGAACCAGTTATTAATGCTGTTCCAACAAGAGAACCGATGATCACCAATACGGTAGTCGCTTTACGTCTAAATATGTTGCGAAAAGCAATCTTGAGAAGTTTAAGGTTGAAGAGTGAGAGTAGTAGACTGATCGTTACGAGTCCAATACATAGAAATTGTAATGTCTTTAAAAAAGTCTCCACTATGATTTATAGCATTTAATTAGGTGGAAATAAATATGTAATCGCCTTGATGTTGCGAATAGTTTTTTGTTGAACTTTTTATGGATGTATACTAATGACACTTCGGGCGATTAGCTCAGCTGGCTAGAGCATCTCGTTTACACCGAGAGGGTCGGGGGTTCAAGTCCCTCATCGCCCACCATTTCCGAAGCTAAGCTTTTATCAAGGGTCTTACACTTTTTCAACTTTCTCTTAAATAAAGTGTTAGATGAATATTACAAGTTTGGAAGGTCATATGAGTTTGAAGGTATGTCTTACCAAATCTTCAAAGATTTAGAAGCAAAATTGTTGGAGTTTGCAAATCTAATTGTGATTACTTGGTTGTTATAACCTTATCAATCGAAAGGAATTCCCGAAGGCTTAATATAAACTTAATACTCAGACTTCTTGATAGACTCCCTTTCAATTCATATCTATTCTGATTACTTAAAGTTGAATCCTTTTAATACTCAGAAAAATCTTTATACCAATCAGGCATCATTTTAAAGACTTCTATTTGTCTCTTTAGTCCATCGAGATAACTCATCTTCGATTTGAAGCCTAGTATCTTCTCTGCTTTGCGTGTGTCAGCAAAAGTTATGTCGACTTCAGTGCTTGGCCTAACTATATGGGTAAGTTCACCTTTACCCATTAGCTCAATTGTGAAATTAGCCATCTCGAGCACTGATACAGGATCTCCAGTCCCAATGTTTATTAAGTCGTACTTGATATCTTCGACATCTATACATCTAATTAGTCCTGTTACCTCATCATCAATGTAAGTAGAATCCCTCTCCATTAGTCCGTCTCCATATATGGTAATAGGTTGGTCGTTATATACTTGCCTTATAAATCTTTGAGCTGCCATACCGTACGGCCTTTGAAGTGGTCCAAAGATTGGTCCGTAAATTCTTGCACAGATAACATGTAAGTCTTCATACAAAGTGCTATATGTACTACACATAATTTCACCCATCCTTTTTGTTGCAGCATATTGAGAGACGGGCTTGTCTACATCTTGGGATTCATTGAATGGGACTTCTCTTGTATTGCCATAAACAGATGATGATGAACCAAATACAAATTTCTTTGTGTCATATCTAGCTGATAACTCAAGAAGATTAACTGTACCGTCAATATTAGTAGAAGTATAGAGTAGTGGTTTTTTAATAGACATAGGTACTCCAGCCATTGCGGCAAGATGAACTACACAGTCTATATTATATTCTTTAAATATCTTGTCTAACTCTTTGATTTCTCGAATATCACATTCGATAAACGAAAATTCGCCTTGCTTTTCAGCTCTCTTGATAGGGTTGTATTCATAAAGTTTATCCCATATCAAGTCAATCTCTTCTTGACTACTATTTATAGAGTCTTGCCCAATACTTGCCCTGACTAGGTCAAGATTAAATTCTTTAGCAACCCTTGGGTAGTAATCTGAGAAATTATCTATACCAATTACATTGTCTCCTCTAAGTAGAAGCTCTCGAGATAAATATGAGCCAATGAATCCTGCAGCTCCAGTGATTAATATGTTCATTAATGATATTTAGTAAAAAATAAAACAATAAATAAAGTATACTAGGATCTGAAATTATTTAAATTGTAATTTGAGGTTCACTTCAACAATTAAGAATGACAACCAATAAGGCTAAGAAAGATCAAGAAGAGTACTATAATAAGACCGCACAGGGATACGATAATGTTGACGGTTTCAGTAGAGATAATCGAAATCATATGATCAAACTGGAATATCTAATATCGAGGATGGGTTTGACTGGCAAAGAAAGGGTTCTCGAGATCGGGATTGGTACTGGTATTCATGCAGTACACCTGCTTAAGAAATTTCCTAAGCTTGATTATGTTGGTATTGATATCTCGCCAGAGATGGTAAATATCTGTGAGGAAAAACTTTCACAATATTCTAAGATTAAGCTAGTGGCAGGGGATTATACGAAGGAAGAACTCGGAGGTAAGTTTGATGCAATTTTTATGGCGGCTACACTACATCATCTACCTCAACCACCAAAAGAAGTTGTAAATATGTATGGATTACTTAAAGAGGGTGGTAAGCTAGTTATGGTTGAGCCTAATTATTTTTTTCCAAAGAACTACTACCAAATGATTACAATCCCAGAAGAGGTTAATCAGAGTTACATTAGAGAGCCGATTATCAGAGCTTCGTATGAGGCAGCTGGTTTTAAAGATATCGAGTACGAATACATGCTTTATACTCCGCCAATTCCAAGATTCATGATACCATTTTATAGAGTCTTTGATAGCTTGGTATCGAAGATCCCTATCCTACGAAAAATGAGTATTGTGATTGGTGCTTCAGGTACAAAGTAGCTTGTGAAAGCTGTTGATTTCTCAGCAGCTTTTAAATATCATTAGGACATAACTTAAACAAGTCCAAAAAATGAAATTTTCAGTAGTAGTACCAATCTATAACGAAAAAGATAATATCGAAGAACTTCATAGAAGAATTCATGATTCAATGAAATCTTTTGCAAAAGAGGATGATTATGAAGTGATTTATACAGATAATGGGTCCACAGATGGCTCGTTTGAATTATTGAAAACTCTTAAAAACTTGCGTCTATTCAAGATTAGAAAGACTGGGCAGACATATGCTTGGGATAACGGATTCAAGCATGCAAAAGGTGAGGTGATTTTCACTTTGGACTCTGATCTGCAAAACCCACCAGAAGAGTTTAAGAAACTATATGATACGATGGTTGAAAAGAATTTGGACTGTGTGTCAGGCTGGAGGAAGAATAGGAAAGATACAGCTGCGATAAGGATCTTTTCTAAGATAGGATCATTTATGCGAGAAAAGCTAATTAGTCCAGGTGTGCATGACCATGGATGTTCTCTTAAAATTTATAAAAGAGAATG
>JAHDCA010000020.1 GCA_020630115.1 Candidatus Dojkabacteria bacterium
ACCTTCAGATCGTCTGAACTTCCAAGCTCAAGTGAGTTTAAACCTTGTGCTTCAATCTTGATCAAAGCAATATCATTAGCATCATCCCGTAAGATCTCTTTCGCATCATACTCCTGACCATCAGCCGTCAAAACAGAATAATTGACCTCAAGCTCACTCACAACATGTTGATTTGTAACTATCAAACCATCTTCACGCACTACAAAACCACTCCCTATACTGTTACTTTCACTTGCTTGTCCGATCACACCTCCCGAACTTAGACTCAAACCTTCTTGCTTAACAGCTATACTTACTACAGCATCACTAGCTTTCTCAACAACATCAATCACAACATTCTCTTCACGAATTACGATTACATTTGCATCGCCATCTTCGTTTTGCTCTGAAGATTCTTCTTGAGTGGAACTTTGATCCTCCACGTTTCTTCTATCATCAAGCCAACTCGAAACTCCTTGGTAAGTGCTAAAAGCGATATAACCAATCAAGAAGATTGTTAATAGTCCAACGATATTTTGAAATGAGATTCGCCTTCCCATATTCTCAAACAATGAATCACCCTTGGCCTTTCCACTTACATCGATAGAATCTTTATTAATCTCCCCTTCACTTCCTACCTTCGCATCAGATTTAACTTTACTGTTATCTTTGCCACTAACCTTAGAACTATCTTTTTCTTTCACATGCGTAATATAATTCGAATCTTTAGGCTGATCATCCTTCTTAGGCATCTTCACTTTTGACTCTTCTTTGGACTTAGCTAAATCTTCACCCTCTTTCACAATCTCTTTTACCTTATCAATACCAGCTTCTATACCTAAGCCGTGGTCGAATTTTTTATTCTCATCCATGATGCAGTTCTCATATTAACTCTAAATGATTGTTAGAAGTCATATCTAACAAACTGATTACTAGGATTATAACTTATTTTAGCATCTCAAGAGCTTTATCAAGTTGAGGATCTTTACCAGTCTCAAAATCTTCATCAGAAAGCTCTACTTCAACATCTGGGGTTATTACATTATCACGGTCCAAGTTCGAACCATCAGGAAGCAACCACTTCAGGACTGTAATGTGCAAGCTTGCACCACCACTAAGTTTCTGTACTCTTTGAGCAGAACCTTTACCGTAACTACTCATCCCAACTATCTCAGCCCTGTCATGCTGTTGTAATGCACCTGAAAGGATCTCTGAAGCCGAAGCTGACCCCTCATTGATCAATACAACGACGGGTATATCAAGTAAATTACCTTCCCGAGTGACTTTTTTGTTACGAACTGCACCTTTCCTGTCTTTTTCACCAACAACTACCTTACCTTCTTCAAGGAATTCACTCCCCGCATATACCGCTGCATCAAGGAAACCACCAGGGTTACCTCTTAGATCAATAACTAAACCTTTCGCCCCACTATTGTTTATTTGCTCAACAGCTACATCCCACTTAGCGATCCATTGATCTAAACTTCCTTCAGAGAACCTTCCAACGTCAAGTATCGCAATATCACCTTCAAACTCTAATTCCATTGAATCAATCGTTATTGGACCTCTTGTAATTTCAATATCAAGCCTATCTTGCGAAGAAGGTCTAAGTACATTTAATTTAACAATTGTGCCAGCTTCACCTCGTATTCGACCTACTGCATCATATACAGTATCACTTTGAGTCATTGGCTCGTCGTCAACACCGAGAATTATGTCATTAGGTTTAACTCCAGCTTCCCTTGCAGGCGAGCCATCAAATGGACTAACAACAACAACTTGACCATCTGCATTATATCCAAGCTCCGCACCTATGCCTGAAAAAGCTTCCCCCCTTTGACCTTCTTCAAACTCTTTAGTCTCCTCAGGAGTATAAAAAGCTGTGTTTGGATCTTCGAACGAATTCACAAAGCCTTTAATAGCACCGTAAGTCATCTCTTCTTTATTAACAGCTTCTTCATCAACATAATCGTTAACCATATAGTCCCAAGTATTCCAGAAGAGATCTTCATCAAAGTCATTTTTCGCGGTTGCAGACTCAAGAATATCCCCTGGTGTGATCTTCGCAGTTGCCTCGTCGGGTATCAAACGCCCCAATGAAAAGCCAATTGCAAGAGCGCAAACCCCAACAACCAGCACAGACATTATCGTCATAAAATTTTTAGCCTCCACGTTCGCTCTATACTTCTTTAGATTACTCTTACTCATTTACGCAGTTTATTATCAATTTACTTTTATCTAATAGTTTACGTGCTCCAGACTTGTCTCTAACTATCACATAGTCAGGGTCTTCATTCTCAACAGTGAACTCCTCCATGAAGATCCCAGGTTGTAAGCTCTGAACCACCAAACCTTTCTCCAATGATTCTAATATATATCGATTATCAAGATGTTTATTTACTGTAACAAACTCCGGACTTGAGATCTCGATAGACCTTTGCTTGCTCTGGATTATTGCATGCTTCCCATCATTCAATGCAAAAAACTTTGTCCAAAAATCCCTAAACTTCAACTGTCCAAACCCCTCCAATACAATTATCTGTCCAGTAAAATTTCTGAACACTTCATAATCAACCGAGTTCACAATTACACATTGAGCACCTAATTCATTTAACCTCTCAAGCGTCTCATTGTATATATGCCTACCCGCATACACGATACGGCCTCTAACTTCTTGAGGGATCTGTGATGGAGTATATACACCATCACCGCTATCAAGAACCATAATCTCACCACTGAAGTCACGAAGGTTGTTAGTCGCCATCGGCCTTATACTCGAGACTGAAGTTTCTAACTCTAAGCCATTATCTCTAACTACTCTTCTAACTTTCCCGTTAACCGGAGAAGTAACATGAGTTCTCTCAACACCTCCAACTATCTCAACGATACCTTCTTTAATTCGCTTAAGATTAATCATACCTTCACTCGCAGACACGACTCTCTTTGAAGCCAACCCCCCAGCAGTAATCTTTTCACCGATAAGATCACCTGGAAGTATGTACTCACCATGTATACGTCCAATATAATCTGACGATCGCTCAGCAGCTATGCCAAGTAATTTGCTAACCACTATAGTTTGTACAACCTTGTTATCGTCGGCTTCGTATAGCCTATCTCCAACTTTCACATTATCATTCACAGCAACTTTCGGGATAATATCACCTCGCGAAAACTCAAGAAAAATCTGTTTCTTACTAGATGGCTTAAGTCGCCGATGAATTCTATACATACTCTATATTACTTGATTTCTACTCAATTGAGAAATTTTTATACTATTAACAGTTAAATATTAATGAAGTACCAACTACAAGCTCTGAGCCCAGTATTATTTAATCTTCCTAAACCACCGGTTTAATTTCTTTGAGTTAGCTTTAGCATTTGGTCCATAAACAACAGGTTTGAACCGCCCATCGATGATAACCTTAGCATAGCTTGCAGCATTAGGCTGGGATATCATTTCAAACAGATCACTCTTTTTTACTGAATCACCATCAATATATGCAGAATTTACAAACTTACCATCGAAAAGACATTTCAATTCTTGATTCAACTCAAACTCTGAAACTTCAGGTGCGATAGCATTAACTGACTGATCTTCCTCACCAGCAATAATCTTAGCTCCTTGGAATATAACCTTATCTTTTTCATTAACTGTACCTACTTCAGGTACAAGAACTTTATACATATCATTAATCACTAATTCTTTATTAACAATAAAATCTTGTGCATTAATACCGTCAACATACCTCCGACCATAAGAGTAAAGCTTATGCCTAGAGTCAATTAACAGATCAAACTGACCTCTAATCTCAAGTCCGTCAATTATGGCAATCATCAATTCTTTCTCACCTAGCAACTCCAACATCTCACCTGTAAGTACAATTAATGTTGACTTCTGAGTCCCAACTTTCTCAAAGCTCTTAGTATTGTTATTGAAAATCGAAAGTACCTGCAAGGTCAAATAAGCACGGACCAGATCCTTCAATGAATCATCATCGCTTGAATCAACTGGATGTAAAATAAAATTTGCCCAAAGATTAGTCAATTTGTTTATTGAATCCCCACTACTCAAAAACGCTTTGAATTTTGAGTTATGAATATTATCTATCAATGCAAATTCATTATCCCAATGAACTTTCCCATGCCCACCGTTACTCCTGGCAACCTCTGCCCCAAGTAAATCAAGATTTACAATCACCACATCCTCATACGCCATACGCTCACCAAGCCCCTTACAAAGTTCAATTCGGTAATTATTACCCGAGGTATAAAAATTAATCTCCCCCAACAAACTCTCAATGATCTTCGAGATCTCCTCACGACCACTAATTCTCTCATCAACCCTAAAGCTAACACCCGAAACTCCCTTACCCTCATCAACGAAACCTTGCAGAAAGTCACTACCTGTATCGATTACATCAGGAACCCTCAAGAACTCCCAATCAAGAAACCTCTCTAACGCAGAAAAGTACTCAACCCAAAAATCCGCCACCCCAAGATCCTCAACTCGATCAAACCTTTGCACATGATTCAACACATACGAGCGATTAGCTCCGTAATGCGAGTAAGCAAGATTTGCATAGATCTGCCCGCCTTGAACAAGGACTTCCAGGTAAGCGTTCTTATCTAGCAATGGGATATTAGTTCGTGGCTCAAAAGTTTTCATGGTTTATTGTAGCATTTTTGGTATAGAGGAAAAAGCGCCCTGACATTTGCCAAGACGCTTTACATTCTTAATACCAACCCAGATTACTCAACATTAACATAAGGCATTAGAGCCATAACCCTAGCCTGTTTGATTGCATATGTGAGCTTTCGTTGGCATTTTTGACAAACACCTGACTTTTCAGCTCCAACAATCTTACCTCTGATTGAAGTGTACTTCTTAAGAAGGTAAACATCCTTATAATCAATTGAATCCGCACCACCGTTAGGACAGATTGGACACGATTGGTTAGCAGGAAGGTTTCTTCTTCTTCTTCCTGGTCGAGATTTAGCCTCATAAGAAGCTCTCTCTTTATCTCTTTTTGCCATTACATCTTCATGAGTAACTGCTCCAAGAGACATCTTCTTTTCCTCTTTTTTAGCAACAGGAGCTTCTTTTGCTACTGTTGTTTTTTTAGTTTTATCATCAGCCATAACTGTTAATTTCTAATTCGTATATTAAATCTCGTCTGCCAAAGGATCTTCATCAGCAGTATTTGCAGAAGAGTCATCACTTGCAACGCTTTGTGCCATATTGTGAGAATCATCTGAAGTATTTCCAGCTGACATCGAGTTCGAGTTATTAGCTCCTACCCCACCTTTACCTTTAGAGTCTAGAAGAACCATATCATTGATTCTTACTTCTGTTTTGTATCTCATCTGACCGCTATCATCCTCCCATTTTCTATGCATAAGTTCACCTTCTACAAACACCTTCATACCCTTTGCAAGAAGTTGGTTACAGATTTCAGCTAGTTTATTCCAAGCTACGATGTTATGAAACTGAGCATCCTCTTTTTCATTACCATCTGAGTCTTTCCAAGACTTGTTAGTTGCTACAACAAAAGTAGTTACATTAGCACCACCACCTGTTGATCGCATCTCTGGATCACTCGCTAGATTACCCATCAACTGAACTCTATTTAATGATCTTGATACTCCCATATTATAATTCTTATAAATTTATAACCTTACCCTATTCTAATTACCCTTTATTAAAAAATTCTTAAGACTATATTAACAACTGTTAATAATCTTACTCAAGATTAGATTTCAATTTCCTTTTTCTTGATCTTTTTAGAAACATCGATTCCTTTATCGTGACGCATCACCATAAATCTCAAAATCTCCTGCTTAAGTTCAAGCTGTCTCTTCATCTCATTAATGAGACTAGCATCAGCTTTAAACGTATAAACAACATAATATCCTTCATTATGTCCTTCAATATTATATGCAAGATATCTCTTACCCCACACATCTGTATCGATGATAGTTCCACCATCAACGCTCTCAATCAGACCAACGATAGCCTTATGAATTCCTTTTCTAACCTCATCGGGTAGAAGTGGCTTCAAGATAACCATCATCTCGTAGTCTCTTAGACTTTGTCTAGCCTTTGACATACTAATTTTGTTTTTAAATTAATTTTTTAAGAGAATCATTCAAGTTAAGCGAATAATTCAATTTTGCAAATTACCTTTGGTGTTGATAACTTGCGATTAGATACTTTGTATGAACACCAGGGGTATTATAGCATGGGTTTAGGTTATTAAGCCAACTTTTCGGGCCTCAAAACTAGGATGGAGAGGATTATCAGAGGGAATTGAACTATAGTCATTTACTACCCGACGTAATTCATCAATTCTTTCTTCATCAATCCTATTAGAATAATTGCGATTTTTGAAAGATTGAGTTTCTTTGACTTTCTTAAATATCTCAACAGCAAGCTTTGCACCTTGATGCTTACTAATGAGCCCAATACCAATGAGCCCCTTTATTAGACCTTCATAACCAATACGGGAACCAAAGCCCGCAGTTCGAAAGACCGACTTCTCAGCCGCCATCCTTATAGAGGGAAGCTCCAGTAGTGCAGCAGTAACACCATCTGTAAAAGCGTTTTTAACCTTTACTGCTCCTTCACTCTCAATAGCATCTCGAGACAGGATATGGCCAAGCCTATTCATTGCATCTTCTATTTGGCCGATGCCAACATTATCTGTGTAAGTATGCTTTAACTCAGAAGCGGCTTTCTTTTTAACTAGTTCTGCAAGTACACTACGAAAAAGACAATCCTGATTAGGTGATAGTGAAAGACTTTGATGTATATCTTTAATGGCAGCAATCTGCCCTTCTATAGGTGTGTCAGGGTACTTCCAATTAAGTAAACCGTTTGAATCTAAGACCTTTTCCAACGCCTCTTTACCTTTATTCAATTTAACAGCTAGAGCAAAACCGGATCCATCTTTTGAGTCGAAATATTTAGAGAAGATTCCCAACCTACCAATTTGACTTATCACTCCAGGGCCATACACTCCACTTACAATACGAGACAATTCTCCTTCAATATCTGCCTTGATTACAGTTGCGAATTCTCGTTTAAATCTTTCCTTCGAATCTGGATTTCGAATTGCTCCAAGATCACCAACCAACAAAGCTTCAACCTCTCGCATCAAGCCATAATCTAAATGAAAACCTTTAGTTAAGATTCTAGCTCCATACTCGTCAGAAGGTTCCTCAGTACAGACCCTGTTGATCACATCGTTCTCAAAACCCACTATACTCTCATCAGTCATCACTTCAGAGGCAATATCCACCAGCACGCCTAGTCGCGCTATGTTGTTAGGGTTAGCATTTCGTAAATTCCCCAACCCCCAA
This sequence comes from Candidatus Dojkabacteria bacterium, assembly GCA_020630115.1. GTDB lineage: Bacteria > Patescibacteriota > Dojkabacteria > SC72 > JAHDCA01 > JAHDCA01. The sequence goes on from JAHDCA010000020.1 coordinate 7,339, forward strand.
TCAAAAGTTGATTCTTGTCTGCTATATAATCCATTTGTATTTCCGTACATCCGCATCTTCAGAACATCCTCTTTAACTATAACACTCAATGCGTTCATCAACTCCCTCTGCTCAATATGTATTTGATCTCCCTGTGTAGCAAGCCCTGCAGAAGGCCTTCTGTCAAGGAATTCTTGATTCAATAAATCATACAACTGCTTAACCGCAATCTGATATTTTCCATCTTGCCCATTTAAATCATCATGGTTTAGAAAATTATGAGGCTTCGATTCATCCTTATATCCACGAGGAATTGCTTGCATCACAGCAACGATCGATTTAGCAGTAGGATAGCTATTTACTAGTCGCCTTGCTCTAGATAACTCCTCATTACCATGACCGTCCTGGTGCTCATGGAACTCAATACTGCAATTGGGTTCGTAATAGATTGGCTTTATCGGATCATCTGCAATTGCATTTTCTAATGAAGCAAGAATTGCTTCTCGCACATCTGCAACCTCATAGATTTCGCTACCTTGCCCTCTTCTATCCACAGTTCTCACTGGACTCCCATTAGTAGCTCGGACAAGTTGTCCAACTAAATCTGGGTGGCTTGATTTAGCCCAACCAGGAGTCACTAAAGGGTTTGGTAAAGGTACATCATTAATAGGTGCTAAACTTTCTTCACTCGGGCTCAACCTCACAAACTTTGGCTCTACACCAATATTTCGATTCATTACTAAATTGAAAATACTAAAAATTTAATCTCATTAATACTCTGCCATATTTTTAACCGACTTACAATTACTACAAACTACTATTAACCAAAATATAATCCCCATCCTGTGTCAGATACTCCTTCCCCTGGATCCTAAAAACGCCCTTCTCTTTTGCGCCAGCTACACCACCAGATTCGACCAGGTCATCTACATTCACAACCTCGGCTGTAATAAAACCTTTAGCAAGATCAGTATGGATAACACCAGCGCTCTCTTGTACAGTTGCCCCAGCAGTCACAGCCCAAGCATTGCATTCTTTCTCTGAGCCAGTATAGAAAGTCAACAGATCCAAACGCTCAAAGCCTAGCTTGATGACTCGATCGATGCCAGTAAACTCCTCGCCGATCATCTCAACATATTCAGCCTTCTCATCATCGCTCAGTGCGACATAATCGGTCAATTCCTTAATATCAATCTCCAAGACAAATTTATGGTCAGCAGGATCTATAAAATCGTAAAACGCTTTCAGAGCTTCAGCTTGAGCACCATCATCAACTCCTTTTTTAACATTTAAGACATATGAGAATTTTTTATCCGTCAACAAGAACAAATGCCTTAGAATCGGTGCTTCATCTTCATTGCGGCTGAATAAGTTCACAGGCTTACCTTCTTCCAAGTGAGCCATAAGACGCACTAACATTTCGTGCTCAATTGCCAGCTCCTTATTGTTCTTTGCTTGCCTTGCAATCGATGAGATCCTTTTATCAACACTCTCAATATCCTTTAGTATCAACTCACTCAAAACGATCTCTAAATCTTCAACTGGATTTACCCTTTCATAAACATGAACAACCTTATCACTTGTAAATGCCCTCAAGACAAACATGATTACATCCACTTCTCGGATATTTCCTAAGAATTGATTCCCCAAGCCCTCACCCTTACTTGCACCTTTCACATGCGATATCAACAAAATTTATCGCAGCAGGTACAACTTTAGCCGCATTAAAATGTTCCACCATCCTATCAAGCCTTGGGTCTGGTACAACAACCGTTCCCACATTTTTGTCGATTGTGCAGAAAGGATAGTTCTGAGCATCTACAACTTGATCAGTTAATGAATTGAATAGAGTCGATTTCCCTGCATTGGGCAGACCGACAATCCCGATTGATAATGTATGTGATTTAGTTGCTGCCATAATTTTCAAAGGCCTTTAAAATTATTTTCTATATAGCAAATTATACATGAGCATTATTAAATAATCTTGTATATAGATTTAAAAGTGATGGCTTTCAAAATCAAACTAACAACTTATCACTAACTTACCCCACTTCTGCTAATATATGAAGTGTTAAAAATTCATTACAAATTAAGATTTACTTTAGCCCTCTTACTAGGGATTCTTATATTTTCATTAACTGCAACAAATAATAAGGCACTCGCAGCAGATTTTGATATTTCAAATAATTTTGATTACATATTTAATGAAGAATTAACTAGCGTTGAGATCACTGAGACTTTCGACATAGCTGTGAACAACAGCTTATACATTTTACCTATCGATTATGATGAAGTATTTATAATCCCTGACTTCAGAATCAACGGTTCAACTATAGAGCAACTCCAAACAAAAGCCGAAACCATCTCTGTAACCGATCAGTTCAACAATAAAGTTTCGCATACTTATGAAATCAAAGAAGACAATTCAATCTACGTCTCACTCAAAGGGTCAGGAGAAGCTTCATCGAACTCGAAATTCAAATTACAATTAAAATACGAAACCGATGAGTTAATATTCAAATTAGGTGATGTATATGACATATTGATACCTGGTATATCCGATGAGATCGATTTAGAGACAGCTGACCCTCAATTTGGAATTGGGATTAAACGAAACTTTGGAGCATCAATATCTTTACCAAAGAAAGATTCATTAGATATTAATTACTTCTCACCCTCAGATGCGAATTTCTCAGAAATTGACCAAAGATATTTCATAGAACTAACTCAGCAACAGTTACTCCAGAACAATTTCACAGCTCAACTTGGTAACCAGCAGAATTTCAAATTCAGAATCGAACAAGACACTATACAGACAAACTATAATGGTGAAGGTATAAATTTTGATGATGTCGCAACCTCGATCACTTCAGGAACAAATCCTAACACAAACCTTTATCACATATCGTTACCCCGTAATTATAAGGAAACCGACCAAAATGTTCTCTACACAAGATTTATACCAGAACCCATCGACCTCAAACTAAATGATGAGGGTAACCTACAGGCAACTTTCGAAGTTTCTTCCAAGACTCAACAGACCATTGTGATCGAAGGATACATCCAACTCAAAAACGATCCCGACTACCAGAAGATCCGCGATGATGTTCTTTCAATTCAGTTAGGAGCCTACAACACAAAAGTAGAATCTCTGAGCGAACTAAGCAAATACCAATTAGGCGACAGGTACTGGGAGACTGACTCCAAACTTGTAACCCAAACTGCAGAAGAACTTCTATCTGGCTCATTAACCCTTAATGATCTAGTTAATTCAAATTACAAATTCATTGTCGATACTTTCGACTACTCTTATGACAAACTCGAACAGGGAAACCCTCGTTTGGGAGCTGCCAACGCTTTAGAAGGTGGTGATTGTGTATGCATGGAATATGCCGATACTTTAGTAGCTCTATTTAGGGCTCAAGGAGTTCCTGCTCGAGCGGCTATTGGATATGGAGTTGATAAGACAGGTGCAACTGGATCGATTAATGACCAAACACTAACTCAACAAAACTTCGGACACCAATGGGTGCAAATATTCATCCCTGATTATGGTTGGTTCTCACTAGACCCAACTTGGGGTGAAGTCGGTCGAGACTATATCGGAGAAGATTTAGACCACCTACTTTGGTTCACAATCGGGAGTAACTCGGATGACTTCTTTGGAACAGGTGTAACCACTACAGACGCAATTGTCAGCAATCAAATAACTGATTACAGAGTATATCTCCAAGCAGTAACTTCTGATAACCTAAGAAACGAACAGTTTAAAACAGAATTCAAACCGATATCCCAAGTGATCCAAGAAGTCGAAATTCAAAATGAAGCCGAATCAAACAGCATGGGCAGCTTTGTTTCAGAGCTTGTCGGTGATTCAACGGTTGGAAGAAGTATAATATACTCTACCCCACTTGTGATGGGCCTTCTTGTCCTTGTAGTTGGTGCTCTGGTTGTGATGCGGGTGCTGAAGCGTTAAAGCACCCACAAGAACTAAAACAAAGTATCCAAAAGTTAATCAAACCCTAACAACACCATCACAGACATTCTCTGCAAAGTCCTTATCATGACTTATAAGCAAGATACTGCCATTAAATCCAATCAATACTTGTTCAAGCATCTCAATACTTGGAAGATCCAAGTGGTTAGTTGGCTCGTCTAAGAACAGAATATTGTAGTTTCCTTCGACAAGTTTCATGATCTGCAGACGATTTCTTTGTCCTCCAGAGAGATCTAAGATTTTTGATTTAAACATCGCCTTATCGAACATATACCTCCTCAGATAACCGAAAGTCTGGTTATGACTACAACCAGTTAACTGTCCAATATAATCGTACAGAGTTAGCTCCTCATTAGGGAATTCTAGATTTTGATTGAAATACCCAACTTCAGCACTAGGAGAGAAATTAATATCACCTTCATACTCAGCATAATCACAGTCATGAAGGATCACTTTGAACATAGTGCTTTTACCAGCTCCATTCTTACCTGACACATTGAGCTTTGCTCCAAAAGGAACTTCAAACGACAGATTTTCTGACAAAGTCTTCTCCTTGGTCCAGATTTTAAGATCATTAACTCTCAACAAGAAGCTAGACTTTTTACCTTCATAGCTTAGATCCAACTCCATTTTACGAGTATCAGGGGCTTTAGGTCCAGCATCAAGTTGCGATTTTGCTTTGTCTAGTCGCCTCTTGATCTCACGAACACCACTTCCATCATTTCGACCACCAAGAGAAGCCTTACCGATCTTGATCCTCCAAGCTAGATCTTCAACTTTCTCCATATATTTTGAATTTTTCTTATATTCATTCAATCGATTCTCAAGGATCTTCTGATTCTCAATTTTGTAATCAGTATAATTACCACGATACTCAGTGATATTTTGGTTTTCGATCTCCCATATATGAGAACACACATCCTCAAGTAGTTGTCTATCGTGTGAGATTACAAGAATCGTACCTGTGAAAGCACTCATAAGTTTCAAGTACCTTTGTTTTAGTTCATAGTCGATGTGGTTAGTTGGCTCGTCCAGTATCAAAACTGCAGGTTGGATCGCCATTAAACCAACCAAATAAACAAGACGTTTCTGACCAGGTGAAAGGCTATTTGGATTACGGTCGAATTCCGAATTATCAAAGCCACACTTATTAAGCAGAACCTCAACCTCACTTTCGATCTCGTAACCTCCGATATCCATATAGCTCTGTTGTACCTCAACATACTTCTCCCACTCACCAGCTTGTTCAAGTTTTTTCATCTCGCTATACAAATCGAGTAAATTTTGTCTCACACTAATTGCAAGCGCTACCAGATCTGTACACTTATCAGCATCAATCCCCAAATCCTGCATCATATAGCCTATCTCGGACGCTCTAAAATCAACCATCCGGTCATCGACCTGGAATTCCCCCATCAAAATCTTCACAAATGAAGACTTTCCACATCCATTTCTTCCGATCAAACCAATCTTCTGCCCTTCAATAATCGAAACCGTAACATCCTTGAAAAGATGTTCTCTTGAGGTATGATAATTTAAATTTTGTGTTTGTAATATCTTTGTTGCCATAACATATTTGTAATAATTAAAAATCTATTGCCGGCCTGATTCTACTTTCTAAGCATCCCAATCCTAATATATTAGAATCGAGAACAACCAAACCACCCTAAAACTTAGAGCTTAATATTGCCAAATATGGAAGCTAGCTGCCACGAATTAATGAAGATCGTGCTGCTCTCCTCGTTTTCTTGACTTGTAGATTTGTTTGCTGCACGATTACGTGACTTAAAATTTAACGATCAATTATACTCTAGCAACCCAACTTATTCAACGAAACAAACCTTAGAAACTGTATCTCAGGAGTCATGTATAACTTGTTGCAATACGCTCAGTTACTAATCTTTTACAAATCCAAAAAACTAGAAAAGCAAAGTATGCCTTACCTACTACCTCTACAGATAACTACCTAACAACTTTTTTGCACTTTTAACTAGCTTTTCTACGTTCCCCCTAGCATAAGGATTAAACTTCATCATATCTTCAAACAGCTCAATAGTATCATTAACAGTGTAGTTCATAATTTCGCGCAACTTGATAGCTCCATTAGTATCCAGCTCACTAGGAGTAAAGAATCCCGTATCATCCAAGGTTCTTCCAACAAAGTGAGTGACTGCCTGAGTCCTTGCAATTTCAATATCATGTTGCTCTGCCATCATCTCAAAACTCTTCATTCCAAGCTCCTTGAAGATCTTAAGCCACTGTTCATACTCCTGCTCTGAAGCATTAATATTTTCAATC
>JAHDCA010000021.1 GCA_020630115.1 Candidatus Dojkabacteria bacterium
GAGACACTTTTAAGAAAATCTTCGTAATTTAATCTTATTAGCTCATCATATATAGCTACTGTCTCAGGATCAGGATTCTCACCGAACAATCCATCTGATGTTTTTTGGTCACCAGAGGTCAGTGTCCTTGTTTCAATACCTAGTTTCTCATACATACCCGTAAGATTTATTTGCTGAGTTACAACTCCGATTGAACCTACGATGCCAATCTCGTTTGAGATAATCTCAGATCCTGCTGCAGCTAGGTTGTAGCAAGCTGATGCACATAAAGATTCAGAGTAAGTAACAACTGGAACTGTATCGTTTAGATCATCAACTGCTTTATATAGCAGGTTTGATGCTACTGCTGCACCTCCTGGTGAGTTTGCATCTAATATCACGGCCTTTACTGACTCATCTGCGACAAGATCATTAAACACGCTCGAAAGTGTTGTATAAGAAGGGTCAATAGAAGTTGAACTTCCAAAAAGCCCTCCACTTACAACTGGATCAGATGTAATGACCCCATCTACTGGTACAACAACTATCTTATTATCCGAATTATCTCCTTGAATCGAGATAAGATCATATTTATCTTCAATAGAACCACTGCTGCTACTAGAACTCTCTGAAGATGCTACAGTTATCAGTATCGTAAAAACTAAAGCACATAAAGCTATCGCAAAACATACACCCGCAATTATCATAAACATCTTTCGTCGACTTTTCTTTACAATTACTTCCTTTTTATCATTTGAATTATCCGCCATGTGCTTTTTAGTTTAATTTTATTTGAGTAAAGCTCTTACTTCTTTTTCTATCTCTTTTCTTAGTTTGTCATTCTCTTTTAGTACTTCTACAGCTGCATCTCTTCCTTGAGCAACTTGTTCATCTTTATAGCTAATCCAAGCTCCAGACCTTTTAACAATACCCTTTGAGATTGCAGCATCTAAGATACTACTTTCTTTAACAATTCCATCTGGGTACTTTATAAAGAACTCTGCTTCTCTAAACGGAGGCGCCATCTTGTTCTTAACGACTTTTACTTTTCTAATATGTCCAACTATCTCATCTCCTTGAGTAACTTTTTCTCTTTGTCTAATATCCATCCTTACTGATGAATAAAACTTTAATGCATTACCACCTGTTGTTGTTTCAGGGTTCCCAAACATCACACCAATTTTCATCCTCAACTGATTCAAGAAGATAACTGTCGTATTTGTTTTGTTTGCAATCGCTGTAACTTTACGTAAAGCTTGAGACATAAGTCTAGCTTGAAGTCCCATATGGCTATCTCCCATATCACCTTCGATTTCAGCTCTTGGGGTTAGTGCTGCAACTGAGTCGATCACGATACATCCAAACCCTGCAGATCGAACCATTGTCTCCAATATCTCTAATGCTTGTTCACCGTAGTCCGGTTGCGAGATATAAAGCTCATTTACATCAAGTCCTATCCTCTTAGCATACTTAGGATCAAAAGCATGCTCAGCATCGATAAAACCAACAACTTCACCCATCTTCTGAGCTTCTGCAAGTATATGCATAGAAAGTGTTGTTTTACCTGATGATTCAGGACCATATATCTCAATAATTCTTCCTCTTGGTACTCCACCTATCCCTAGTGCAAGGTCTAGTGAGAGTGCCCCTGTTGGTATAACATCAACAGCCACTTTCTTTCTACTACCAAGCTTCATAATTGATCCGTTTCCAAATTGCTTATTAATCTGAGCAATTGCGGTATCGATTGCTTGATCTTTTGGTGTAGCAGGGCCATCACTCTTTGGTGCAGTTTTCACAGGTGCTTTTTTTGCCATATTTTTTTATTAATTTTAAGTTAGGCTATTCTACATTTATTTTTTTCACTGTACAAAATAAATGGTGTTGAAAAGTTAACAATTAATGAAGTGAATTCTAGAGGCTTAAGAAATTGTTTCTACAACCCATTTTGAAATGTCTTTGATCAGAGCATTTCTCAGTTGAGTATCCATCCTTATATCTTGGCTTATCTCTAATTGAAGTGCAGGTATTCTATAGTTAGTATTAATATGTGAACAGATTGAGAATTCCCTATCCTTCTTGAAGCTCATAATTTGTATATTTGCATGACGAAAATCTTTGGACAAGTGAAGGAAGTCTCTTAAAGCTAGTGAGTAATTTCGTGATTTAGCAAAACGGTAGTCTCTAAATATCAATATATCCATACTTCTCTTTGGGCTTAGTCCATGAATATCCATAACCAACTCAAGCTTTCGGTCAGTGATTATCTTATTTAGTTTCTTGACAAAAGGCTTATTTATTTCAAAGTTAGGGTCAAACTCGGATTGCTCCTCAATAGAGAAAAGACCGCAGTTCAATTTTTTAGATATAGCCTTAGCAATCTTTAATGTGTTTTCCTCGCCTTGTCTATAGCGATCTTCTACATTTGACCTCTTATGAGGATATTCATGAACTGAAGTTATTAGTACAGGATATTTGTTTGCCATATATACCAGTTTACTCAATTGACATAGAAGTTCAATACGGATATTCTAATTTAATATAAATTTACAAAAATTTTACTTAATTATGTTTTTTTCACAAACAGAAACACTAGATTTAGAACTAAACACTCTAGACCTAAATACAACTGGAGAGATCTCTGATGAGACTTCAGCAGCAGTAATTATTGCTGTAGCTATAGCGGTAGTGATAATTAGTATCATTGTTTATATACTAAACTCGATCTTCCTAAAGAAAATAGCAATCAAAGACAATCAAGAGTCACCAAACCTTGCTTGGATCCCTATTGTACAAATACTAGTTCTTATCAGAGCTGCAAAAACAGCTGATTGGCATATTATCTTTGGCTTAATCCCATATATTAACGGGATTTACTTCATTTATCTGCTTGTTAAAGTAGCTAGAGAATTTAATAAAAATGTATTTGTGACATTAGTTTTATCATTTATGCTCGGACCTGTAGGTCTTTGGTACTTAAGTAGAGACTAATAATTAGTCAGACAGATTTTGTTTAATAAAAGAAAAGTATGATTACTAGTAAAGACATTATCGAATATTCATATGAAGCTTTCGATAATGCTCTTTACTTGAAGAAGCAGAGCGAGAGAATACTCTCTCGACTTGAAAAATTCCCCGGAGGCAAACTGTATCTTGAAATTGGTGGAGGCAAACTCCTTCATGACCCTCATGCGGCTAGGATCCTTCCAGGTTTCAAACCGGACAATAAGATTCAAATACTCAAATCAATTAAAAATTTTACTGAAATACTCTTTTGTTTAAGTGCAAAAGATATTGAAGATGAGAGAATGTTAAACAGTTCAGGTGAAAGTTATTACGATGTAGTTGTAAATAGACTTGCTAAACTACATGAATCATCCACCATCAAACCAGTAGTCGTAATTGGACTCTATCCAACTGGTGAAGCTAGTGAGAAGCTTGCGAACTTTAAGATTGCAATCCAAGAGTTAGGGTACAAAGTGGTTATAAAGTATGAAATTGCAAATTACCCAAAGCAACTTGATTTAATAATTAGTGAAGAGGGTTTTGGTAAAGACGAGTATTTCAAAACCAATAAATCTCTAATCGTAGTGACAGGTGCAGCTTCAAACTCAGGCAAACAATCAACATGCCTAAGCCAACTATACCTCGATCAAAAGAACTCAATCAATTCAGGTTACAGTAAGTTCGAACTTTTCCCGATCTGGAACTTGCCTATTGACCACCCTATTAACCTTGCTTACGAGGCAGCAACTGCTGATATTGGTGATTTTAATGTAATAGATAAATTCCACCTTGATTTTCACAACAAGAAAACAACAAACTACAATAGAGATGTAGACAGTTTCCCTATACTTAAAGGCATAATAAATCGGCTTGTTGATAAGGATAACTTTATGCAAGATATACATTCTCCTACAGATATGGGAATTAATAGTTCTGGAATTTGTATAACTAATGACCAAGAGTGCTGTCATGCCTCAACACTAGAGATCGACCGAAGAAAACAATGGTATGTTGAACTTGGAGAAGAAGAAGCAATACGCAAATGTGCTGCTCTCAAAAACATTGCTCTAAAGTACATGAAAGAAAGAGCTTACAGTACCGAAGATTTACTCACACAATAAGAGCATTTAGAATTTTAAGTAGAACATCCTCGTAAAATTATAGTGATTTTAGATTCACTGCATTACAAATAAAACCTTATAGAATCAAGGCATGAGATACACCCTGAGTTGAAATGTGGAAAAGAATAATTATGAAATTATAATGAGTTATTAATTAATTTAAAGATTTTGAGTATGAAATTTGTTTCAAGAATTTCGGCTGCCCTATTAATGCTTTTATTCACTCAAAGCTTAACTTTTGCACAAGAATCAGGATCAGTCCTTGGAGCTAGTACAACTGTAGAAGGCTCAGTGGCATCATCTACCTCTTCAGGCGCAGTACTCGGTGCAACAGGTAGTAATTTGATAGTAATAGGATTAATTGCATTTGCTGTAATTTCAATAATCCTAACAAGTGTTACTAGAAGAGAAAAAGAAGCTTAAGGTTTTACTGTTAGTGTTAACTTTGTTTAATGCTATATTGTTTTGGTTTTTAAAATCTTCGGATTTCTATTTTTATCCGGACTCGTATATTTTCACATTAAATGCCTACAGTCTGTTTGAGGTTACACAAAGCCTCACAATTTCTGAAAGTGCTTTCAATTCACTTCACAAACCCCTTTTCTCAATATTAATCGGAACTTTTAATATTGTTACGAATATAAGTATTGAGTCTTTGACATCTACCATTCCAAAGCTTTCATGGCTAACTATCTTACTCGTAATTTATTGGAATACCGTGAGAGTAAAAACCAATTTAAAAACCGCCTTAGTGTTTAGCACATTTGCCACGGTTAATTCATTATTAATCTGGTCGAACTTTAGAATGAGTGACGTATTTATTGTTGCTCTCACATTCATCTACTTGCATCTTTACACATCTAAAGAAACCAAATTGATTATTCAGAAACCGTTTCTAAAAGTACTACTGGATGCTACTTTTATAAGTTCCAATATTATAAATATAGTTACTTACTTACAATTTTCCAAAGGGGTTAGCTTAAGAAAATTTATTGAAATCTTACAAGTAATTGTTGTTTCGCTTCTAATTATCCTTCCACTTATTATCCGAAATGACCTTTTACCTGAAATAGTAAAATACATAAACCACAATATACTCCTAACACTTGTGGTATTAGTTGTTCTGGTAATCGGGCTCCTTATCCAGAACAAGCTCAGAGCCAATGAAAGACTCATAAAGTACATATTAATCGCAAACCTTTTGATCTCAGTAGTTATGTGGAGCCAGAATATCTTTGGTGATATCTCACTAATCTTTCTATACTTCTGTTTACTTTTTAGCGACCTAAGCAAAAAAAGTGATATTAACTCAAAAATTGTAATTTCAATGTTTGCAACCTCAACATTACTTACGATTAATAACTATGCAAATCCAAGATACCTCATCTACCAAATCCCTTTTATATTCTTTCTAGTCGTTATAAACATTGATTCCCTTAAGATCTTAGAGAGAAAACTTATCCAGGTTATAGTATCTTCTCTTGTTATCATCCAGCTTGCGTTTTTATTCATGAATAATTTTAATGAACTTGATTACGAGCAATCCAACTCTCGTCAGATCCAGGAGATCTTGCCTAGCTTTATAAAAAATAGAAATACAGTTTTTCTATCAAGCAGGCCTTACGGATATTATCACTTCCTTTCAAACAAAACTGTACCTCTTTGGAGCTCAGATGATGTAATTGAAAGGTTCAAGGATACAAATCGGTACTTTGTTTTAATTGAAGATCAACATTATAAATCCTCAGCTCAGCAGTACCCTTTCAATACTGAACCAGACTTTAAGATCACAGTCCCCAAAGCAGAGGTTGACTTCAGAGATAGGGAGTATTCTGAACCCTCTATCAAAACTAGAGTGCTGATTTGGGATTTTGAAAGTAAAGAGAATTTGAATTAAAACGAACTAAGCTATAAAATCCGTTCTGTATGAGAAGTATTAAAAGACTAATCAGTCATGACTTTAAGAAATTTAAAAGCAATTATAGATTTCACACAAATGTCGTTATCCTTTTAACTACTGCTGTTTTATGCACAAAGATACTAGAGGTTTTTCAAAGAATTGAAAGCTCACAGGTCTTCGTCTACATATCCATAGCACTTATCGTGCATTCGCTAATTAGACTTTTGATCATTGAGAGATCTACCAAGATTAAAACTGTTGTAGTTTCTTTCGCACCCATTATAATCCTAACAGCGGTATACAACTTCATAAATCTAGATTTAGATACCACTGCCAAAGTTATATTCTCGCTGTTTTCTTTAGCTGTCCTTACATTAGTTTACGCTTTGCTTAAATGATAATTTACGATCTGATTGTTGGACTTTTCTTACCGGGTTTTATAATTAACCGGATCTTGATCAATAACACTCGTAACTACTCCTTCTTCGAGCAAGGGATAATCTCCGTTATGCTTACTATAATCGGTAACTTACTAATTAGCTTCTACACCATATATCTATTAGATCTTAATCCTTCTCAAGAATTAATTAGAGAGATACTTGCAGTTTATATTCTTCTCTTAATAATAATTAGAATAATACAGACCAGGTTCTTCTCTAAGCGATCTATAAATCCAAAAACCCCAAGGGTTCTCTTCCTAACGCGAAATTACCCACCTGTAATCGGTGGACTTGAAAATTTAAGTTATAACTTAACTACAAATATCAAGTTACCTAAAAAGATTATCTCACTGGGCAAATCAAAGAGAATTCATATGTTTTGGTTTATCCCTTATATTCACCTATATGTTATCTTCAATGGTCATAAGTACGATATCATCCACTGCAACGACTTTCAGACTTATATGGTAGGTATCTGGAAATTCTTATTCCCGTATCAAAAGTTCATAACAACTGTTCATGGACTTGATGTTAATTTTGCCAATAAAAAAGGACTGCTATCAAGCATCTATCGATTCTGTATTACTGTTATGAGAGTATTCTTTAATCCAGACAAGATTTATGCAATAAGTAAGTTCCCATTTGGCTTAGCCAAGGACTTAGGTTTAAAGAATCTTGAGATTATCAATCCTGGAATAAATATCGAAGATCTTCCGAAATTACCAGTGAAGAACATCTATAAAGAAGATAAATTCAAGTTACCCAAGGAAGCAAAAATACTTTCGACAATTGGGCGTTTAACAAAAAGAAAAGGACAGGTCTGGTTTGTTGAGAATGTGATGCCTCTACTTCCAGAAAATTATTACTACTTCATTGGTGGTAAATCATACTACCTTGAAGGCGTTAATGAGGAAGATAGGCTTAATGAAAAGATCATCGAACTTGGGCTTAGTGATCGTGTGGTATTCGAGAAACTTCCAAATGACAAGGACAAGTTTAGAATGATGAGGGATGCAGATCTTTTTGTTATGCCTAATATTACAACTCAATCAACTGACGCAGAGGGCTTTGGAATTGTTGCATTGGAAAGTGCTTATCTTGGGACACCCGTTATAGCTTCTGATATGGAAGGTATGCAAGATTCAGTAATCCATGGTAAAACTGGTATACACGTTGAGCCAGAAAACCCTACAGCTTTTGCAAAAGAGATCATCTCGTATTGTGAGGGTAAGAAACATAAATCTTTATACAAAACCTGTTCTTTTGAAGTAGAAAAGCATTTTGCTTGGAGTACTATTGCAAAAAAATATAAAGTTAGTTTCAAAAACCTTGTCAGCTAAAAGATCACTATACATCGCAACTGTTAACTTCAATAGAGCTCAAGATACTATTGAGTTAATAAAATCTATCCGCAATACTAACTTGCCCAATATAAAGCTTCTCGTTCTTGATAATGGTTCTAAAAAAGAAGACTTCACCTTACTTAAGAACTCACTCCCTAAAAGAGGACTCGAGCTTATTCGTAAATCTAAGAATTTAGGTTTTGCAAAAGGCTTCAATTTACTAATCACAAAGGCTTTAAAAGCTAACGACTGTGAGATGCTTATGATAATCAATAACGACACTTTACTTTCCCGAACAAACATAACAGATCTTGTGACTTACTGTAATTCAAATCCCACATCGATGGTATCTCCCCTACTAATTTTCCCAAATAGATCGCAGGTTCAATCTGCTGGTTTGAAGTTCTTCTGGCCACTTGGTTTGACACTAAACTACAAATTCAATCAAGATCCTGCACAGCTCCTCTCAGAACATCTTTACCCATATGCACTTACTGGAGCTTGTATCATAACAAGCAAGACTGTTTGGCAAAAGCTTGGTGGATTTAGAGAGGATTTCTTTGCATACTTCGAAGATCTTGAATTAGGTTCAAGAGCAAGAAAGATCGGTATCCAACCAGTAGTATTGAGTAATACTCAGGTTATTCATAAACACTCACTTGCAAGTGGTGGTCAATCTAGTTATTCGTATACTAATAAAAAGATAAACCCATTCAAAAGTTACTTCCTAATGAGAAATGGAATTAAATGGGCGAGATTACATTTGAACTTTATATATAGAGGGTACTTCTTAGCAACACATATCTCTGGACAGTTAATGATGAGCTTACTTGTTTATCGAAATTTATCGATAATTCCTATTCAAATAAGAGCTGTCAAAGACGGTTTCTTCAATAACTTTAATCCTCCAGGTATTTAATCATGAGCAAAGATACAGACAAGAACAAGAAGCTATTTACAATTGCTGTACCAACGTATAACGACTCCAAAGCGATCATTGGATGTCTCCAAGCAATAATTGATAACGACTTTGACAAAGACAAATACAGCCTTCTTGTAATCGATGATGGTTCTACAGATACAACAGCAAAGAAAGTAGAAGACTTCTTAAGTACATATCACCAATACGACTTTAAGTTATATAAGAACCCTAAAAATCTAGGCAGGGCATTAACAAGATACAAAGCAGCTGAACTCTCCAAAACTCCAAATGTTCTTTTCGTTGATACCAGAGCATATCTACATAAAGACTTCCTACAGAATTTAGTAGAAATTAACTACGAGCCTGCAATGGCAGTTATCATCACACAAGATACTCACAACTTCTTTGCAAGAACTGAAAATCTAATTAGGAGATTTACATTTAGAAAGAATATTAAAGAAGAATTATCTACAACTAGTTTCGTAAATGATGAGAATTTCGATGAGATGCCTAAAGGGACAACGATATTCTTTACCGATAAAGACAGATTTTTATCGACTATAGATGATCAGATAATCTCCAAACACTCATCCGATGACACAAAAGTTCTTAGAAAAATTGTCAAAGAAAAGCCAATAATGAAATCACATCAACTCTTAGTTAACTATGAAGCACGAACTTCAATGAGAAATAATATTCACCACTTACACCAAAGAGGCCCTAAGTTTGTTGATTATTACCTAGACACGTCAAAGAAATTATTTTATCCATTATTCATTACATATACATCACAATTAGTAGCTATCATTATAGCTATACTATCCCCTGCAGATTTTGGTCGTTTTGTTCTTGTGCCACTAGCTATCTTGATATTATTACTAGCCTTTAGACTAAGTGAAAGAAAAAGTGATTTTTTCAAACTATTATTTGGATTGCCATTGGTTCTCACAGTTTTTATCAGTGGTCTTGACAGAGGTTTATTAATAAAATTCAAACAATTTATAAATGCTAAATAAGATCTCGGACAAAAATTTGGATCGGATCTTTAATGTCTACCTTGTGGTTTGTCTTCTGTTCTACTTAATTTCATACGCGTATCTACATAAACTTGGCAATCCAACTAGTCCTGATAATACTATTAATTTGCTTGTTAGTGACTTATTCTCCAACTTCTATACGTTGTCATACTATGAAAACCTAAATACCATATTTGATACTTATATATTTGGCTTTAGAGGCTTTGCCTTTAATGAGGAAACAGGCAGAATGGTTCATGTATCGATGCATGGTTATCCTCTAATACTTGGCTATCTAAAGATGCTCGGACCAAACCTTATCTATTCAATAAACGCACTTAGCATTACAGTCTCGGTATTCTATATCTATAAGTTTGGTCTACTTACAATTCGTGACAGGCAGTATGCAATACTCGCTGCTATTATTTATTCTGTACTTGCGCCGATTATCTATAACTCAAATGTTCTCTTTAACAATGCCCTTCATACAGCTTTGTTCCTTGCCTCGTATTATTATCTTTCGAGCTTTATAAAATATAGACACACCTCTGCTCTCTTTTTGGGTGTTGTATTTGCGTTTGTAACATTTTGGATAAGATACGATTCGGTTATCTATTACATCCCTATTGGCATACTCTTAGCGACTAATATCAAAGATCAATTTAAACAAGTCTCCATAACAAGTCTTCTAGTGACTCTGGTTATGATATTCCCGCTTAGTGTAATTAATAAACAGATGTACGGCAGTTTAGTTGGGTTTACTACACCTGGACTACGCCTAACAACTTATATACTTGAGAGAGAGCTCCAAGAGAGTAAAGGTGCAATAGCAACCCTTCTTCAAGTCATATTTAACGCTGAGTTAACAAACATTCCCAATAACGTAATCGATCATATATTTAGAATCGCGCCTCTAATTGTTTTACCAGCTGTGATTGGTTTTTTCTTCTTCCTGCGAAAGAAGAAAGATATAAATCTAAAGATCTTAGGTTCACTTAACTGGTCAGCAGCCTTACTGATATTCTTTTACTTCAGAGGTGTGTGGTCCGGAAGCAGTTATGAAGAAGTATCTGTTGCTACTAGTTATTCAAGATATATGATGCCACTTTGGGCGATAATCGTACTTCTTTATGTGTATTCTTTTAAAAGTTTAGCCAAAGAATTTACAAACAAAGTAATACTTAAGTTGATCTTGTTACTTGTTATTACTTATTCGTTCTCAGTTTCTATCAACGGTTTATACGGATTGAGCTTCTTTCAACAGCAGCAAGATGAGATTGAAAAGATCAAAGAACAAATTGACGATACCCCTGAGAACTCAATCATTTTCACTCGAACTCGTGATAAATATATCTACCCTAAAAGACTTACTGCTATATATATGGCTTACCATCCAGATGACAGGGTTGATAGCACTACCCAGTTAGTTAAGGATTTATTATTAGATGAAATACCAGTATACTTCACAACTGAAACAGATAACGAAAACCCTCTCTTGATCTTCCTTACCGACATCAAGCGTAACGGTATGAATGTAGAATTTAATAAAGAAGAATTATTATGGCAAGTAACATTGAAGTAAATGTAAAAAACAGATTTAAAAGATTTCTAAACTTCAATATATTTGAAGCACTAACTCTTGGACTTATGATATTCACAATTCTTAAATTGCTTGCCCCTTTTGGACTTGTATCCAAATATGAAGTTAAAGTTAACGATACAGGAGAGGTTCAAGATTACATCCTAAACGCTCAACCCAAAGCAACAATTACAACAGATGAAGAAGGAACTTTTAAAATAGTTGATACAGTTGAATTTGATAGAGATACTATCAAGATATCAGTTCCACTAAATGGTAATAGATATGACAAGATGAAATTCAAGATGAATTACAATCCACCAGAAAGAATTGGTAGGATCTCATTACAAGTAATTAGTCCACTTTCAAGGTTAGATATTCCAATATTTAATCATGACCTTATCGTCTCTGGATGGAGTAAAGTCGAAAATGAGAGGTACACACTTTGGCAGATCGAGGATCAATACTCAAGTATTCAAGAGTTCTTTGACTCCCCTCCAAAGTCTGACTTAAAGTCACCAATCATTGCGTCTGAGAACATAGATATACCTCAAAATGTTTTTATTGAGGACTATGAACCAAGTGATGAGTATATCGTCTATGAGCAAGCGATAAGAGCTCGTCATGAGCTATATACATATATAGAGGATGAGCCTCTTGATATAAACTTCTTCTTCAGAGATCTAAACGGGTACTTAGGTGACGATGATGGGACTATCAAACTCTTCAACAACGCTGGTAATTTGATTGACTTCTGGATCGTTGAAGATGACTCTATAGCTGATGTACAACCATTTCCAAGTGATACTCTAAGATTTGTTAATATTTCGAAATCTGATCTACCATCAGGAGCGTATAAGATTGAGCTAGATTTTAATGATACGATCATTTCAAAGATAGAAACAAAACAGAAGAAGTTAGTTGTACATAAAAATATTTTCCTTGCAGATAATATCGAATACGGCGAGAATTCGACATCTCCAACAACACTTTATACAAATTCAAACTGGCTACAATTTAGAACCGATCATGCATTTGGACTTCAAACCGTTCAGATAAATGATGACCCTATGGACATATTTGAGAGGGGTCTTTCATTTAGATATTTAATTGATGAAGAACAGATTTCCAACCTATATATTCCCTCAAACGACATGCGAATTTTCAGCGATGGTTTTTACTCATTTACTAAAGATTCTTTTTTCAACCCAAGACCAAGTAATACTGTTGAACTTAACAAAATCGCAAATATTGCATCTTATGACTATGTGTTAACTCGAAATACAAATATGATCGAACTCGATGATGGATGGTTCAGCAATGATTTTGAATTTGACGTTGAAAATTGGATGATTAGCGAGTTTGACACAATTGAGCTACAACTCTCAATCCCAAGTCTTGAGAAACAAGACGAATCTATCTACATTGGAGATTTAGAGATCTCCCTTAGTAACTAGTTGTAGTAAGCACATTTTAGAAATAATAGCTTCTTAAAGTAAATGGTTATGCGGTCTTTCTAGGTATTCTTTACATATCATTAAAAATTCATTAAATTGATATGTGATAAAAAATACTTAATTTTACTTTTATCTATATGTATAAATTTATAAGACAAGCAACTGCTACGCTTGTACTAAGTGTATTAGTACTAGGCTTGGCTTTTGTTGTAGCTACTCCGACACATGCGGCTGACGACTGCGGACCTCTTTACGGAGTACAAAAAAATGGTTCTCTATACAGAGGATCGACTAGTCTTTACTCAGTTGATGCAACTGATGGGACTTACACTCATATAACTGATCTTGCACATCAAACAAATGCTGTAGCAAGTTCACCAG
>JAHDCA010000022.1:0-10371 GCA_020630115.1 Candidatus Dojkabacteria bacterium
CGAACTCTTGTAATATCTCTTGCTTAACACTTGAGAAATCTGCCTGATGTTCGTAACTAGAGGCGGATAGGGATTCATGAAGTTGCCAAATCACATTGGCTATATCACCTTGAATTATATGATCTGGAGAATAGACTTCGTCAAATTGGGGTGCTTGATTGTTGATATGTAGGATATTGAATTCTTCATGATCTATAAATGGTGGTTTCTCGATAATGTCATGCCCAACATTTATAACTAGATCACAGTTATCAAAGACTTTATGTACTGTGTCGTTTGCACTTAATGAAGCAGTACCGATGTATTCTTGCAAGTCTTCGGAGACAACCCCTTTACCCATCTGAGTTGTCACAAAAGGTATTTTAAAATCCGTGACCAGACTAGTCAACCACTTTGAGATCCTATGTCGGTTTGCTCCAGCACCTATAACGATTACTGGTTTAGAAGCGGATTGAATCATCTCAGAGCCTACCCTAACTGCTTTCTCTTCACCTGCAGGTCTGCGGATCTTAAAGTTAGAGATCTCTTTAAACTCTTCCACCTCTCCTCTAGCAACATCTTCTGGAAGCTCTATATGAACTGGACCTGGGACTTCAGATATTGATGAGTTTATTGCATTAGTTAGTTCGTAATTTATCCGAGAAGGATAATTTATTGTTTTTGAGTATTTAGTTATCGGAGTCATCATTCCAACTACGTCAATAACCTGGAATCTGCCTTGTCTACTATGGTTAATTGGCTTTTGGCCTGTCAAAAAGATACAATTAAAACCTCCAAGATATGCGTAAGCAACTGGTGTTACGAGATTTGTTGCTCCTGGTCCAAGGGTAGCTAAAGCGACACTTGGCAGGCCTGTAAGCCTTCCGTAGGTTGCGGCCATGAAGCCTGCTGTCTGCTCATGTCTTGTAACTATTAATTCAATTGAAGAACGAGATAGTGAATCAACGATATCTAGATTCTCCTCACCCGGAACTCCAAAAACATATTTAACCCCTCTTTGCTCTAAAACTTTAACAAATAGATCTGATGCTTTCATAATTGAAGTATAAGGCAAAATTATGAACTAATTGTATAATCATTTATATGCAATCTACATTCTTTGATGATATAGAGATATTTTTTGAAAATGAAAAGGAGTTCGATGTGCTTTTTGAAGAGATTTTCTTGGGTGGTGTCTACGAATTTAAGACTAAGCTTGATGACCCGAAGATACTTGATCTAGGAGCAAACATAGGCCTTTCTGGTATATATTTCAAGAAGAGATACCCTAATTGTGAGTTAACTGTTGTTGAGCCAGTATTAAGCAATTTTCGTTTGATGCAAATGAACCTTTCTAGTTTTAACAAAATTAATTCTGTTAATGGAGCCCTTTGCCCAGACAATTTCAAGCATGAGACAGTAGAGATTTACTCAGATATAAAAAACCAATGGCACAGTAATGCATCTATGATTAAAGGTAACCTTCAATTGACTGAAAGATCACCAGCAATTAAGCCTTCAGACGTAAGTTTCAACAAGTTTGATCTGATCAAAATAGATATTGAAGGGGCTGAAGATTTTCTATTTAGCATCAATGACTTTGGTGATGTCAAAGAGATTATTATTGAGGTCCACACAAAGTTAATTGATATTAAAACTTTAATTGAACACCTTTCTTCCAATAATTTTGAGCCCCAAAGGATCTTAAAGGAAGATGATCTGGAGGTTATGAGATTTATCCGTACTGTATAGTTATTTATATCTATCTTTGATAAAATTACATTGAATAATCATGTTTATATTTCTAGAAAGACAAAAAAGAGATTTACTCTACGAGTTGATTCGTTCTAGTTTCAAGTTAAGATACAACGATTCGATATTAGGCTTCATATGGGTAATCCTCAAACCCCTCCTGAACTTCTTAGTTCTCTATATCATATTTTCAAATTTCAAAGCCGACCTTGGAACAGGTGTTGATACTTTTCAGATCTATTTGCTTACAGGAATAATCTTTTACGGTTATTTTAGCGAAAGCCTTCTTACAGGTATGAACAGCCTACTTGGGATGGCACACATCATCCTTAAAGTTAAATTCCCAAAGGAGCTTGCTGTTATGAGTTCACAGGGTCTAGCTCTTATCAACTTTTTGATAACTTTCACAATCCTGATTATTGTATCTCTCTTTAATAATATTAGTCCAAACCTACTCTCAATCGTATACTTGCTATATCAGATATTCTTACTCTCTGTATTTTGCTATAGTCTGACGATTTGGTTCTCTGTTCTGACTATTCGCTTCAGAGACCTACGCAATATCTTCGAGATACTTCTTCAATTAGGTTTTTATCTTTCACCTATCTTTTATTCTGTAGATTTTATTCCCGAAAGCTATCGAGGGATTTACATGCTTAACCCGATAACTATAATCATGCAATCTGCTAGAACGGCATTAATCTCTGGTAACATAATCAACCTTAAATCATCAGCTATCTTACTTTTGGTTTCAATTTTAATGATAGTTGTTGGTAGTAGATTCTTTAAGAAACAAGTACAAAAAGTAACCGAATACTATTAATGAAAGAAGATAAATATCAAATAAAGATTGAAAATGTAACGAAAGGCTTTCAGATAAATACTGAGAGGAATGAAACAATAAAGCAAACTTTTCTTAACTTATTCAAACCAAATTCTTATAAAAATTTCAAAGCTCTTGATAACATCAACGTTAAAATTCAAGAAGGTGATTTTATCGGCATCGTTGGTCGAAATGGTAGTGGTAAGTCAACTCTATTAAAGATTGTCTCCGGAATCTACTCACCTGATGTAGGTTCCATTGATGTACGTGGTAGTATTGTTCCTTTTCTCGAACTTGGTGTAGGATTTAACCCAGAACTTACTGCTAGAGAAAATATATTCTTAAATGGCACAATACTTGGACTAACAAGAGCTGCGATCAAAGAAAAGTTTGATAAGATTGTAGCGTTTGCCCAGATCAATGATTTCATAGACACTCCAGTTAAGAATTTTTCCAGTGGTATGTACGTCAGATTGGCATTTGCAATTGCTATAGAGGTTCAATCAGACATCTATATCCTAGATGAAGTACTAGCAGTTGGGGATCTTGCATTTCAACAAAAGTGCATTGCAGCTTTAAACAAGCTAATAGCCCAAAAGAAAACTGTTATCTATGTTAGCCACGATCTTGAAAGTATCAAAGAGTACTGTAACCGAGTTCTCTATATGGAGAAAGGGAAGGTCATAATGGACGGACGACCCCGAGAGGTCGTCGACAAGTTCATCTCTGATATGCACTTAGACTGAGATTTACATCTCAGTTGATCTTACAATCTCTCTATCGCTATCAACCATCATAGCAACAAGTTCTTCTAATGAAGTCTCTGGAACCCAACCAAGCTTCTCTTGTGCTTTTTTAGCATTACCTCTTAAGTGATGTAATTCTGAAGCCCTCATAAATCTTGGATCTTGACCAACATATGCTGACCAATCATCAATTCCAACATGCTTAAATGCGATGTCTAAGAATTCTCTGATTGTTGCACTTCTTCCTGTTGCAACTACATATTCATCAGCTTCTTCTTGCTGAAGCATTAACCACATCTGCTGAACGTAGTCTCCTGCGTAACCCCAGTCTCTTGATGCTTCGAGATTTCCTAGTAAGAATTTCCCGTCTAGTACCAATGGCTCTTTTTCCTCATTAGACATTTTAGATTTCTTAACTCCCTCTGCGATACACGCTACTGAATAAGTAATCTTTCTTGTAACAAATTCAACTCCTCTTCTTGGTGATTCATGATTAAAGAGAATACCGGCACAAGCATACATATCAAAACTGTTTCGGTAGTTAATTGTCATCTCATGAGCAAAATGTTTGGCAACAGCATAAGGGCTAGTTGGTAGCATCAATGAGCTTTCGCTTAAAAACTCTTCGTTTGAATTTCCAAACATCTCACTTGAACTTGCTTGATAAAATTTCGCATCTGGTTTTGTAATTCTTATTGCTTCTAGTACGTTTACAGCTCCCAGACCTGTTACTTTAGAAGTAAGTAGTGGCTGTTTCCAACTTGTAGCAACAAAAGATTGAGCGGCTAAGTTGTATACTTCATCTGGTTGAAAGTCTTGAATTGCTCTAACTAAAGAACCAACATCAAGAAGATCTCCATCATAAAGTTTGATCTTCCCTAGAAGATGCTCAATATGCTGAGTGTTAGGACTGGATAGTCTTCGGATAACCCCAGCTACCTCATAGCCTTTTTCTAATAATAATTCTGCAAGATAACTTCCATCTTGTCCTGTAATCCCAGTAATAAGTGCTTTCATATTTCTTATTTTAATAAATTAATATAGTGATTATACATATTTGAGATTGTATCTCTATAGAAATCCTTCTTCGGACTCCAACTCGTTGCTTCCATCAACTTACTGTTATCCCCAACAACTACCTTTACATCGACAGGTCTAAATTTCTCTGGATCAACTTCGATTTTTATATCTTTCGATGACAAATCAACAATATACTTTAACAGATCATTTAATGAGTAGCTTTGACCATTACATACATTAAAGATACCTGAAGTATTACTATTAACCAACGCTTCATACGCCTCGATAACATCTTGAACGTCACTAAATTCTCTCTCTACTTCAATATTTCCAACCTTTACAATTGGATCTGACAGACCTAATTCGGCTTGAGCAACCTGTTTTATCCATTCAGGGATAACCAAGTCATCTGGCTGACCAACCCCTGTATGATTAAAACTTCTCGATACAATCACATTAACATCTGACTGGAAAGCCAAAACCGAATCCTCTTGCTTTATCCTACTTTCGGAATAAGGACTTGTAACTTGCCTTATATGCTTTTCATCAATCGGTACATACTGAGGCTTTCCATAAACAGCAGCTGAAGTAACCACTAACATAGTCTTTCTACCTACTCCATACTCAGCAAACGCTTCAAGTATATTCATTGTCCCATCAACATTTACCTCCATACACTTTTCAGGGAATTTGAAACTCAACGCTTGACTACTAAAACCGGCAAGATGGTAAATCTGATTTGGCTTTATTTCTTTTAATACTTCAGAAACCCTTTGCTTATCAGTTATGTCCAGTTGAAAATCCAATTCTCCCTCAAGGTCTGTACCGTACACCTCGTTGTCTTTATTACCTTTTAAATGATCTAAAAGGTACCTGCCTACAAAACCTCTTGCCCCAGTTACTAAAATTTTATTTTTCATAATTGTTTTTTAATCAACATACTTCCTGAGTATGACTTCTTAAACATTTTATATCAACCTCTTTATTTATAAATAAGTAGGATCCATTAACTAACAAAAGTGTTAAAAGAACTACAACTAATGCTATGCTTACTTTCTCATCTCTTTTTTTACATAGTACGATATAAGATAAGATCATAGCCAAAAGCCCGATCGTAATTGCTATCTGTACGTTATAGACAGTATTATCTCTATAATTCATATCCACATGGTTTTTACCATCTTCAAGGAGTTCTGATGGTACATATATCGCCATGAATGCTTCGTTTGATCTGAACACCTCTAGTCTAGAATTATTTATTGTTGCCTCCCAGTTCTTATCATAATGCTGACTTATAAAAATCCATTCACCATCATCGTCATCTATATCAAATTCTATTGATTCTGAATAAACAACAATATCTGATATCTCACCCCTCACCTTTGATGATCTTTCGATAGAATCATCAATACTATCAACATAGACGTATTCTCTAGGATCGTAATCAAAACCATCATCTTTCTCATCACTTAACTCACCAGCTAGTACCTGGTCCACAGTATATACGCGTTTATAAAAATCAATTCTCTCAAGTATCAGGTAGTTAGTATCCTCATGGACTATTTTATAACCTAGTTCAGAAATTTTTAGATCTAGATTATCTTCACTAAGTTCATGAACATGTAGTCCTCTAGTTTCTAGAATCACATACTTCACATTACTTATTGAAAAGAGGTTACTCTCCAAATCGTTTGCCCAAATTATTCCGTTTCCGGTTATCAGCTCATTATCAAGAGTATCCTTGAATAGATCAATATACTTGCTTGGTAAGGTTGGAGCGTATCCACCTAGCTCCTCTATGCCATATACACTAAGAACATTTGATGGGAAAAAGTTAAATGAGCCTTTTGAGACAAAGACCCTAAAATAATCCTCGTCGTTAACTATATACTCTTGTCCATTAAACTTTGGGTAAAAAATCTCTTTAGGTGAAACTTCATTAAAACTCGAAGTAAAAAGAAATAGCTCCATGAAAGCCATTAAGATCAAAGGAACCGCATAGTACTTCGTATCCCCTTTTATATATATATATAAAGCAACTGAGATCCCGATATAAATGATTAAATGTTTTAATAACACTTTGCTAATAGCAAGTGAGTAAATCAAACCGCTAATTTTAATAGAGACAACCTCGTTGCTGTCAAATAACAGAGTTAAAGAAAGCAATACTAAACCAAAGATAATAAAGATTGATGCATTAGTTAATAACTTACTTAACTTTAGTGATTTCATTTTATTAAAAAGCCATTCAAGGTTTAATGTTCCTACAAACACAATCCAAAAATTCAATATCGCGATAATTCTATATTGATTACCCAAACCAACAATTGGCAGCCTTGCCCACAGGGATGCAATAGGTTTTACACCATTCATAGCACAGTAGAAAAGTACAATTGTAATAATACCAATGTAAGGGACTAAATCTTCTTTTCTTTTCACCCTTCTGAAACTAAGCAATAACAGTGGAAGAAAAATCAAAGAGCTGTACCTTGCATACTCAACAGAGTTAATCGGGCCTCGGTATTCGGACTCGGCACCATTTCCAAAGATATCTGGTGAAACAAACCCCATATTTTGCTGTATAAATCCTTTAGCATCGCAAATCAGACACTCAGTCGCTACTTTGCGATCTTGATTTCCGCGTAAACCAGTTTGTATATCAGAGTACATCCGACCAAGAAACTGATATGACATCGAGATACTTAATATTGTAAACAATAGGATCAGGAAGTACTTTTTAATTTCAAAGGTTTTTCGATAAAAGTCGTAGATTATGTACCCAATTGTAAAAACACATAGAGATATTAATATGTAAATAATTACTTGTGGGTATCCAGAGTTTATAGCTAGAAATAGGATAGCAAAATAATAAAAGTAGTTTTTTAATCTCACTACTTCCTCAAATAAGATTTTACTCAGCAGCAGGAATATTAATGGAATCCACATACCTGTTGCAAGATGTTGAGGGAAGTTTAGCCATACAGAATGATGTGTAGAAAACCCCCAAGCGACACTTCCAAGTATTGCAACTTGATTATTAAGGTCATAATATCTCAATAATTTATACATAAAGTAGCTTGCGAGTGTAAGCATTAGTATAAGGGTTAGATTCATAGCAACAATCTGATCAAAGAAGAGCATTGGTAAGTTTAGTAAGATCTCACCAAAAGGAAATATATAAAAAACAACACCAGTACCTATAAAATGGTTATATTCTAAAATATTCCAGTTCTTTAAATTCTCCCAGAACACGTAAAACCGAGGATTATGGATCAATGCTGAATCAAACAAAACACCGTTTAAGTATTCATTATCGTAACCCGTATATACACCCGATGTATTAAAAACATTTTCAAGTGCAGATAAGTAGCCGGAGCCATCAAAACGAAACAGTACAAAGATTGATGAAAGTAATAAGAGTAAGAAAAACACATATCTTTCATCGAAACGATATAGATGTGTTTCGATTCTTACTAAGTATTCACTCGCCTTATCAATATATTTTTTTATTAGTTTCATATTATTATGGCTAAAGGCTTTTAAATAATAGGTAAATGACTATTCTACAATTCGCTTAAGAGGTTGATAAAGTCTACGAATCTTTACATATAAATTTTTGTTCTCTTTCGTTTTCTCAACAACCAAACCTTTTAATCTAAAGAACATCTTATGAATAATACTCGTATCTTTGCGATCTCCCCTGTACATGTACCTATCAAAGGACTTTAGGTATCTCCACTTCTTTCGTAATTTATCAATGTCAACCTCCCTATTTAACTCATCCATTACAATTTCATTTAGTTTGTAACCTATATCTGAGTTCTTTTGACTTGGTACTTTTGAAGGCGACTTTGAGGCTAAGGCTTTCTCGATCAGAACTTCGAACTCACTAAATAGAGAATACGTAAATATATGCTCTTTAAACTCAGGTATCATATTAGTAATAATCTCTCTATTTAGCTGATTGTCGTGGACAATGATATTATTATTAAAGCTTAAGGCATCAAATATTGGGATCCCAAAACCTTCGTATTGGCTAGGGAATATGACCAGCTTGGCGTTTTTATAAGCCTGATATATCTGTTGATCACTTAGAAAGCCACTCTTAAGAACTTGGATATTATCTTTCTTTTCAATTAATCTCTTTGGCCCAAGAATCACATAGTTGTTCTTCTTATCGTTAGCTATGCTTTCGATAAACGGTTCAATTGATTTATGCTTATAATCATTACCCATTACAAGTATATAGTCGTCGAATCGAATTTTATTCTCAGCAGAATCATCAACTTGAACATCTATTAAACTGTCATCTCTTCCAAGGTAAACTGTTTCGAACTTCTTTCTTATATCAGTTTGTTCGTCCTCAGTCCAAAAGTCGTCGTAAAAATGAAGTGCATCATCTCTGGAGTAGTCACTGATAGTAATAATCCTATCGCTATACGTAATAGTATCTAGGAAGATTTGTTTTTTTGAGTGATCAGTATTGAGGAGATAATTAGATCTAACTCCTATGATATCGAATAAACAGACTATGTTTTTCAAAGCTATCTTTGTTACCAGTCTGAGGTGATCATGCAAAAAGATCTGCCCAGGTGTGACACTTATATCAAATAGTGCTTGCTCGTAATCAATGACAAAATCATCCGGACTCAAGATCTCTAATCCAAATTGATCGAGATTATGAAATTTTTTAGCTTCATTATTAGCCAATACCGTAACTTCGATACTAGGATCGTTTAGTTCAGCGAAGGTCTTAAGTGTATACAACATAACTTTAGCTGTACCATTAAAAGCTGAGGGCATGTAGTATAGATCGATCAAGATTCTTTTCTTATCATAAAGCTTTCCGATTATAGGTGCGAAATACTCAACAGCATCAACATCGACATGCACATAACGTTGAACAGAGTTTAAGAAGTGTTTATGAGTCTCAAGTAAGAATTTTGTGTTTTTTTTGTTCTGAGCGATTTTCTTCTCTGAACTGAAGCTTCTACTTTCGTAATGCTTAACAAATGCGTGATTCGCTACTACCGAGCTATATCCGTAATCATTAATCCTCTGACAAAAATCGTTCTCCTCTTGGTATCCTGGTGAGTACTTTGTATCAAAAAGCCCGAAATTCTCTATAAGTGATCTTCTAATTAACAAGCAAAACCCCATACCTGTAGGCATATTAGCTGTCCTAGGTAAGTATCTCTTTAGATTTTCGTAAAGTTCGTACGATCTTTCAGGAGTTATCTCAGTATGATTTAAATGGTTATGAATCGGTATTGAAAATATTGTTGCATTATTAGATCGCGGGGTAACTGTACCCACTCTTTCATGGGAGTACAAAACATCAATCATCTCTTCGATAGCATCACCAACAACTTCAGTATCTGTATTCAATAATAAGATATCATTATCAGTCTTATCAAGATTGAAAACTGCATTATTACAATTTTCAACAAAGCCCAAGTTTCTTTCGTTAAGAAAATATTTAAAATTCTTTTGCCCATCTACTGCTTTAAGGATATTCTCTTCGATCTCTTTATATTCTGGGCCCCTGTCATTAGCCAGGATTATTGTGTGTCTCTTATCAACTTGTTTGATAAGTGAATGAATGCATTCGTTAAGAGAATCCCAATCTCCATAAACCGGCAATACTATGGTAATGTTTTTATTCATTTTGGTTCAAGAATTAACAGATTAGGTTTTCCAAATTATACTAAAATCATTCATCAATACTAGTTAGGAATATTAATCGTGATAATAAACTTTATTTTTCACGAAAATACAAAAAAGCTCCTGGTAAGGTTGATAAGAGTACCACCACTGAGATTAGCAGCCCCATCAATTTGATATCATCTTCAATAAAACTATCACCAAGTACTTGAAGATAAACCAGATCTCTCAAGCCAATTCCTGCAATTGAGATTGGGATGATAGATATGATATTAACAATAGGTATCGTCATAACAAACACTGAGAAATTTGCATCAATCCCAACACTTGTACCGATAACAAATGCCGTCATTGTCATTATGCTTTGAATCGCAATAGTTAAACAAA
>JAHDCA010000022.1:10381-12623 GCA_020630115.1 Candidatus Dojkabacteria bacterium
ATCTTAATAATTGACTCCTACTAACATCAAGCAAATTCCAATCCAAAAGCTCCAAGATTAACTTGATGACTTTAACCTCACTCAACCCAATCTTCGATACAGTCAAATTTATAAGATTAAGTTTTATAAGCACAGGTATTAATGTCAAAATAACAAATAGTGATATAAGTACTAAGTAAATTTCAACTGAAAAAAACTTTGTAAACACCAAATCAACAACTAAAAATATAACTGAGAGTAATGAGCTAACCCAAAGCCCCAAAAAGCGATCAAGTACAATTAATTGTTTAGCATAAGGTTGATCTTTCATTAGGTAGAATTTTGAGACATCATTACCGACCGCGCCAGGTAAGAACAAAACCCAAAAATAAGACTTAAGGAAGATATTATTCAATTTTGAGTTACTGATATTATTAGAGTTAAAGAAGACTTTAAACCTCCTGGCAAAGAGTAAGATCACAAAGATGTTACATATAGTGAGGGTTAGGATTATCAAAACACCCCTAAGATCTAAATACTCAACTACAGAATTGAAATCAAAACCTCTATAAAGAAAACCGATTATGACTATCAATGAAATGTACTTAAGGTATTTCTTCATAGCCAATCAAGAGTTGAGGAACTGAGCATACCTATCCACAGCATTCTCTATACTAAATGGTGCGCTTGATTTATAAGCATTACTTTTAAGGCTTTGATAATACTTCCCATCCTCGACGAACTTCTTCATAGCTTCTGATATTGCGTCAACATCATCAACCTCAGTCAAGGTCCCATTATAACCTTCTTGAACTATGTCTCTAACACCGCCATTATCTGTAGATATAACAGGCAGCCCACACCTGAGTCCTTCTAAGTAAACCAGACCGAACCCTTCATGTGCTGATGTCAAAACAAAACAGTCAGAATTATTTAAAGTTTCATACTTCAACTCATTACTAACGAAGCCTAAGAAATCAACCTTATCTGTTAATCCAAGATCTTTAACCTGCTTCTTCAAACCATCAGCTTCAGGACCATCTCCCATAAGCGTCAATTTTGAGTTTGGAATATCAGCTTTTGCAAATGCATCAATCATAATATTAAATCTCTTTCTCGAATCTAGCCTTGCGAGTGATACAAATCGGAACTCATTATCTGTTCTTACAACTTCATCTGTATTAATTAACCCGTAAGGCTTACCTAATGCCAACACATCAACTTTAGTTTCTCTACGAACTGGATAGAATTGAAAGAGCCTATTTTTAACATCATTAGAGATCGAGCTAACTCTATGAGCAAGGTTAATAACGACTTTAACTCCCCAACCAAATAGCGCAATTTTATGTGGTGAATACTTCTTAGTAGGTTTGTATATATCACCTCCGATAACTGACACATAATGATCTTTCCTGAACAGTAAAGAATGAATCATCCCGCACCAACCAGATGGTACGGTGAAGAAGCTATACACTAAGTCATACTTTGTAGTTAGATTCATGAAGAAAGATTTTACTAATGCGAAAAAAGGGAAACCCAACAATCCTATTATATTTGTAACTGCCCTCTCCTTTCGAGGAAACCATGAACCAACTCGGTAGATCTTCAAAAATTCAGTCTCTTTATCTTTAAACCCTTGCATATGCTTAGTTGAACCATAACATATCAAGTCAACCTTAAGTCCATGCTCTTGTGTCAAGCCTTCAAGGAAATCTCTTACAAAGTCAGACCCACCTCCTCCCAAAGGTGGATATTCATAACAAAACATCAAGACCCTTTTGAAGTCTCTCCCCTTTTTACTCTCTGTACTCATAGTTCAAGCTCTTCTTCGATTGTATAAACACTATCACCAGATGTACTATAGTAGTTTCTAAGAACGACATCCAATATCAATCCAAATGTGAAAAGTTGCACACCAACTATTATCAAGAGGACACAGATCACTGGCCAAATTGAAGTAGCAAGAGCTATTAGGTTAAAAAGTCTCAAAAAACCAAGAATACCTAATCCTGCAACTCCAAACAAAGTGATAAAGATACCATTAACACCCAAAAGATGAGTTGGTTTGTCATTATAGTTGAGCCAAAACCAAACGATTATCATGTCAGCAAAACCTCTGAAGATCTTTGTCCAATTGTAATAAGAAACACCTGCAGTTCTTGGAGCATCCTCCACTATAACTTCACCTATCTTATACCCTCTACCTTTAATCAAAGGTACAATGTAACGATGCATTTCTCCATTCAATACAAGACCTTCAAGA
>JAHDCA010000023.1 GCA_020630115.1 Candidatus Dojkabacteria bacterium
GCCTCGCCAATATCTTTGCCAATTAACTGCTGAGAGAGCAATGACATAAATGCAATAGATATTGCACATCCACTTCCTGTATATGAAACATCTTGAATAACCCCATCTGATTGCCTGATCCGAACTTCTAATTCATCACCACAAAAGCTATTTATCACTTGAGCCTCTGAGATTTTCCCGTCACCCAAGAGTTTATTTTTCTCATAGTTTTTGGGATTTTTATAATTCTCAATGATTTCCTGTTTATATATGGAGTTTTTGCTATCCATCTAGTGATTTCTGAATTTATCATTAATTAGTGAGAGGTTCTCAACAAGAGCATCAATATCACTCTTCTCGTTATATAATCCGATACTTGATCTTGTTGTTGAAGAGGTATTTATAGATTCATGATAATTCATTGCGCAATGCTGACCTGATCTTGTGCAGATATTGGCTTGAGCCAAGAGATGTCCAACGTCATGAGAATGGGCATTTTTCAACTCGAAGCTCGCGATTGGGGAATTGTTTGCACTATAAAGGTTTATAAAATCAAGTTTCGAAAGTTCTTCATATTGGTACTTACTGAGATCTTCCAAAGACTTTTTATCGAAATTATTATAAAAGAATTCGACTGCCCTACCAAGACCTATCACACCTGCTACATTAGGTGTTCCTGGTTCAAACCTTATTGGGCTTTCATTGAAAGTTAGATTTCCATTTTTAGTTGAGGTGACTGAACTTCCCCCGCTTAAAAATGGATGCCAATGATGATATTCTTCATTAAGGTAAAGTACACCGACACCTGTTGGTCCATAAAGTTTATGCCCAGAAAAAACCATTGCATCGCATTTTAACTTATTAACCGAAATCAATTGATGAGTTATAGATTGTGCGACATCTAAGACATAAAAGATATCAAAGTCCATAAGTATCTCCTGAACTTTGTTCAAATCCAATACTTTGCCTGTTACGTTTGACATATGAGTAGCACTCAAAACTCTTATCCTGTCTTGATATTTATTCTTTAAAAACTCCAGATAATCCCAGTTTAACTCACCACTCTCATCAACTGGTACAACTTCTAGTTTAAAGCCAAAATTCTGTGACATTATGCTCCAAGGTACGTATGAAGCGTTATGATCTAGTTGTGTTATGATCACAACACTATCATTCTCAAGTAAATTGATACTCAAGATACTTATCAATTTATTAAAGCCATCGGTTGTACCACTTGTCAAAATTGTTTCAGACTTTTTTGCTTTTATAAAGCTTGCTATTAAACGCCTCGAGTCTTCAAATGCTATTTCTGCCTCTTGAGAGATTTGGTATAAGCCCCGATGGATATTCACTCCCTGATTAATATAGTAATCATTAACAATCTTTGCCACTGAGTTTGGTACGAGTGAACTTGAAGCCGAATCAAGATATACAAGATCTGGGTTTTCTCGAACTAACTCAAACTCACCATTTAGGTCAATCATCTAAACCTGGCACAAAGAATTTATTGGCAAACTCCTTAACTCTCACACCTATTTCCTCAAGCCGAACCTGATCATCAATGTTATCCAAGACTTCAACCATAAAGTCTACAATTACGTCAACATCGCCTTCTTTCATACCTCTAGAAGTCACACAAGGTGTTCCAAGTCTTAATCCAGAAGGATTAAATGGGCTTGCAGTATCATTAGGCACTGTATTAAAGTTAGAGATAATATTTGCCTTTTCAAGAGCTTGTGCATAAACTTTACCAGTAACTCCTTTATCTCTAAGATCAACTAGTAGCAAGTGTTTATCCGTACCATCAGTTACTATATTGAAACCATTCTCAATCAACCCTTTGGCCAACCTCTTAGCATTTTTAATTACCTGTTGAGAGTACTCTTTAAACTCTGGATTTAGCGCTTCCTTAAGTGCCACAGCAATTCCTGCAATATGATCGTTCAAAGGACCACCTTGCATCCCAGGGAACACTGCTTTCTTTATCTTCTCTGAGATATCTCTTCTAGAGAAAATCAATGCTCCGTTAGGGCCTCTCAAGGTCTTTCTTGTAGTCATCATTACAACATCACTATGCTCAAATGGTGAACTATTGACCCCACCCGCAATTAACCCTGCTTCATGTGAGACATCTGCATGATAAATTGCACCAACCTCTTTAGCTATCTCCCCCATCTTTTGGTGATCAATCTCTCTTGGATAAGCTGTACCTCCTGATATCAAAATTGCTGGTTTAACTTCTTTTGCTCTTTCTAAAATTTGATCGTAATCGAAAACGTTTGTCTCAGGCTCTACATGATAAAAGTGACTGTCATAAATCTTTGATACAAAAGTTGTTTTCTTCTCTTGAGAAACTTTCCAACCATGTGATAAGTGCCCCCCATCTTTCAAATACATGCCTAACATCCTATCCCCAGGTTCTATAAGTGCACTGTATATAGCGGCATTAGCATATGCACCAGTAACTGCTTGAACTTCAACATCCCATACTTCAGGGTCCAGTTTGAAAAGCTTCAATGCTCTTTCTTTTGCTAGCCGTTCAATACCATCAATGTTCTGGTTTCCTTGGTAATACCTCTTACCAACTTCACCTTCAGAGTATTTATTCATTGTGACTGTACCAATTGCTTCTAATACTGCTTTACTAACATAATTCTCAGATGCTATGAGTAATACCTGATCTCTAACCCTTGCATTCTCTTGTAATATCAAATTGTTAATTTCTGGATCGATTTTTGCTATTGCCATTGTATTAAGTTCTTATTTTATATTAGATTTTACAGCATCCACTAGATTTAGCATAAGACATGCAATTGTCATTGGGCCAACACCTCCTGGTACAGGTGAGTGGTAGCTCAAATGATCACTATATTTATCGACTTCTATATCCCCAACGAGCTTTCCATCTTCTGACATATTGATCCCAACATCTATCGAAACAGCACCTTCTTTTAATTCTGAAGTCTTAATAATCGCCTCAACTCCTGCACTTGATATAACGATATCATAACTATTTAGATTCTTTTTCCAGCCTTTACTCTTTGAGTGAACTACAGTTACTGTTGAATTACGTCTTATAGCTTCAAGAGCTACTGGCAAGCCAACGATACTGCTTCGCCCAATCACAAGCACATCTTTACTCTCGAGATTAATATCGTAATTATCAAGAAGTTCGAATATACCTCTTGCAGTTGCTGGTAAGTAGTTAGATTTCTCAGTCAATCCATCAACATCTTTCTGAGGTGAGATAAGCGATACAAGATGTTCAAACTTTGCTTGCACAGGGAGTTGTATCATTATACCTGTAACATCAGAATCATTATTGAATTGGATAATCAATTCTTTAACCTGACTTACATCCGCACTCTTATCAAAACAATTAATATTACACTCCACACCAATCGAAGTAGCATACTTAGCTTTCATATTTACGTACTTCTGACTTGCGAAATCATCACCTATGAGAATTACTTCTAATCTAGGTGAAAAGCCTAAATCACCAATTTGTGATTTCAGATCCTTCTTGATCTTTAAAGCTACTGCTCTTCCATCTAGAATTTCCATAAGAGATTTTATAAGTTTATCTCTCGATTATATATAGCTTTGAGCTATTATGTACAGTAAAATCTTGCTTAAATCTCTGAGAGAAATCGAATTTTGCAGAAACCCACTTAAAACTTCCTTCAATTGTATCAATCTCTACTAGATCCATTGCCTCAGGATATAAGTAAGTGTAGATCTTGTTTACATAATTTAAGTCCATATTCGAAATACTCTCCCAATAAATCTTAATATTCTTATATTTCCTACAATTTATACGAGCCATCAAGTAAACCCAGAAGTTATTCTCAACTCCAAAGACTTCAACATCAGTGTTATCCTTAGCAATCTTTTTGAGTACTTTTCCATCTCCACATCCAAGATCAACTATCCTATCGCCAGCTTCAATTGCTAGTTGAGCTATAGCTTTCTCTTGATACTCACTATCGATACGGATATATGGGACACCACGAATTATAGTAGCAAGTAATATTAAACAGTAACACATCGCAAGACAACCAACTACAGATGCTATGAATAAAACTATAAATGCAAATATATTGATCACAGCTCAACCCTCCTATGTTTATAGAAAGAACCTTTCTTCTTCATCAACTCCTTGTAATTACCACTCTCTACAATCTTTCCATTTTCTAAGTAATAAATTCTGTCGAACTTTTCAAGATGATCCGTATCTCTTGATATATAAATCAGTGTTCTATCTTCACTAACTAACTCAAAAATGTTCTTTAATATCTCTGCTGCTGTGATACTACTCAAAAATGTAAACGGCTCATCCATAATACTTACCTCTGAATCAGAGTAGAGCATCCTCCCGATTGCCAACTTCTGCCAATGTGCTGGTGATACCTCTTTACCACCCCTAAAGTACTTACCTAGAATTTGTGTATCATCAATTTTAGATTTCTTTAAGAATTCATTAACTTTAGTCGCCTTCAAAACCTTATTATAAAGTTCTTTATTGAAAGTTTTTCGATAATTACCAATTGTAATATTCTCACGTACAGAGAAATTATATCGAATAAAGTCTTGATTAATAATTGCGATTTTCTTCTTATGCTCACCTCTTTGAAGCTCTCTTACAGAGTATTCGTTAAGGTAAAAGTCTCCTGCAGTTATCCTATACAATCCCATCAGCATTTTAGCTAACGTGCTTTTACCTGAGCTATCTTGCCCAACAAAAGCAACTTTTTCCCCTGGTTTAATCTCGAAATTTAAATCTTCTAAAATCTTCACATCTGAATCAGGATATTGAAAATCTAAACCATCGAAGATCAGCTTTGGTGTCCCCTTTGATAACTTATGCTTGGAGTTTTGATCATGCTTGTCCGCGAATCCTTCATAATCAATAAGATCAAAAAATTTCTCAATATATTTCAAATGTTTGATAGTATCGAAACTGTTCTTCAATACTTCAAAAGAACTCTTATAACCGTTATCTGCATAGTCAAACATCGCCTTAAATTGACCGATACTAACACCATTTCCAACTGAGAATCTCAATATGTAAACAGCGTAACAATAAAAGAGAGCTCTTCCGATAGAACTAAAAAGACTTACATCTATGAAATAGTGCTTAAATACATCAACTTCACCATCGTAATACGACTTATTACCCGACCAAATTTTCTTCTTTAATTTACTTACGATATCATTCATCCTTAGCTCAACAAAGTTAGGAATAAAAAGACAAGTTTGAACCATATAGTCAACGTACTTAACACCTGTTACCTCCTTATTTCTATAATCAAGCAGTTTTCTATCCATCAAGAATCTATTAATCGGCTCTGCCATAGCTATCAAGATCAAGAACAAAACTGACCAACTCATTGAACTATAAAGAATAACTAATGCTGAAATAGCACTTATAAGAAACTGGAAGATATTGGTAAACGCATCATATACTTTATATATTCTGTCGTAACTGAAATTTGGTACGAAAGTCACAAGGTTCTGGAATTCAGGGTCCTCAATTTCTTCAAGGTTTGCTGTTGAGATCTTTTCTATCACTCGACTCTCACTATCGAGCATGATATCTCTTTTGATTCTTACACCGTAGAACTCTTGGATGTAACCAAGTGAGTTAAGAACTAACCAAGATAGAAGTGAGTAACACAAAAATTGGAACGACTCCGTTAAAAAATAGTCTTTTAGTTGAAAATCATTTGTAGATAAAAGATATTGTGCTGTTGCATCGATAAAACGACCACCAAGGTAAATCACAGCCATATTCATAGCCGTTTCAGCGACAAAACTAATCAAAAGCGAAACATTTGCGAATCGATTAAGATTAAAAACGTACTTAATATTTCTATAGAGAAGTTTTAAATTCTGCACTTACCATAGTAGCACAGAATTAGCTCATTGAGACCAGAATTGGCTCGAAACCATAGATTTCTTTAATAGACATCCAGACTTGTGACTCAACTTGATCAAAGTCCTTACTTGAGATTTCAGCTCTTGCATTACCACTGTCACCGGTTCCCTCGAACACCCCAGCTAAAGTTTGGGCATTAATACTTTGAGGATTATTTGATTGAACAAGCAAAACTGTTTTTTCTTTACTTACTTCAACAACTGCTACTGCCAAATCATACTCATTTGAGATATTAAACGGTAACCTTCCATTTACAATGATATCCTGAGCATTAAGATTCAACCCTTCAATCTCTTTTGCTGTAACTGAGGAATATAAGAAACGATTATCTTTATCACCTTTAAGATTACCAGTCAGCTTTACCATTAGTCTAAGTACACTATCACTTTGGCTATAATACTTCTTTGAAATGAACTTATTCATATCTAGCCCAGAATTTGCGTAATTACAAGCTGCTTCCCAACTACTTGGTTGTGCTGAAGATGAAAGAAGATCTATCTCTTGAGCCATATTCATTACAATTTCATTTTTTGTATCAGGGTCTAAGTTACTATCTAGTAAATTTACTACCTGTTTTAGATAGCCATTATGATCAACAGCAAGTACAACATCGCCAATAGCATCTGGAGAATTACTAATAGTAATCAGTTTTGAATTTGCTAGGTGCGATTCATTTTGAATATAAACGTCACCCATATCTCTTAAAGAGTTCGCATCAAAAAGTATAGCCAAGTCGATATTATCACCTTGCGCCTCATACACTACATCATCAAAGCTAAACTCTCCTTGACTAGGGGTGATATAAAATTTAACCTGCTTAGTAACTTCATCAGTATCATATGAAATCTTTTCAATTCCGTTTTTAGCATAATCAATAGCGACCATGTATCTATGAGGATTTAAAGTCTTGGAAATCTCAAGTTTAGCCATTCGAAGCTTAGGCATAAACTCTGCATCAACATCTTTTGATATGACGACAACAACTTTCTTACCAATCTTTTCTAAAGTTTGTACAGTAGTTACTATTGAAGTAACAAGATCAGCGCTATTAATTTCAGGACAAAATATTCCTACAAACCTACTATTGGTAATGATTTCCATGTGATCCATACCACACATTATAGCACAGACTCTAGGCCCTTACCATCTTGAAAAGATGGATTTCATCACCTTCTTGTACACCTTCAGGACCAGGTTCGACCATACATCCAAAGTCATTACCTTTAGACATTTCCTTAACCTCATTTTTATTGTGTTTAAGTGATGTAATTCTACCTTCAGCAATTTCTTCATCTCCTCGAATGATATAACACTTTACTCCCTTTTTAATAACACCTTCATCAACCCTACCACCAAATACAACCTGCCCGTTAGAAAGAGTAAATATTTGCTTAATTGTAGCAACACCCAAATCTTCTTCGAATTCTGTTGGCGTCACCATCATTGTCAAAGCATCAGATATCTCTTCAGGTATTTTGTAGATGACATCATAAACCTTAGCAAAAACCTTTGATTCTTTAGCATATTTTGCAACACTGCCAGGTAGACCAACTTCAAAACCTACGACAAGGCTCTTTGTCTGACTTGCTGTCTCGATATCATTATTAGTAATATCTCCAACCTGAGCACTATGGATTGTAACCATTCCACCTTCAATCGAAATACCATTTATCAAACTCCTAAGCGCCTCAAGTGAACCTTGAGATGAAGCTTTAATAACAACACCAAAATTTTTAATTTCATCTTCACCTTCTTGAGCTTCATCACTTACTCCAAAAAGAGCAGCCAACATCTTTTCATCATCAGTGACTTCACCATCCTCATTGATATCTAATTCCTCAATCTTATCAAGATCAGGGATCAAATCTTCAAGCTTCTTCTCATTTTTCTCTGTAACACAGTAAAGATCTGTACCTAAGTGAAGAAGATTCTTCAAACCGATTATTCTTCCACCTGCTCCAGTACCTAATTCAGTAATATTTTCCTTGTCTTCAGACTGGAACATCTTAGCTTTCTCAACAATCACTTCTCCTTGTTCATCTCGATAAGCTATAAATTGTCCTTTCTCAAATTCACCAGATGTAACAACGATGTTAGAGATACAACCCATGCTCTTATTCTTAGATGATTCTAATACAAAAGCCTTCCCTATAACTTTCTCTGCCAAGCTTGGTCTAGAAACAAAGCCATCCATCTCATTGACAAGACTTATTGTCTCCAATAATGTATCAATCCCTGTTTTGTTCTTTGCTGAGACTTCAACTACAGGTACAGACCCGCCCATACCTTCAATCATCATCCCGTTTACTGCTAAATCTCTCTTGATCTTCTCGATATTTATATTAGGCAGATCAACCTTATTAATAACAACAATTGGCCTAGCATCTGAACTATTGATAATCTCGATTGATTCAAGTGTTTGAGGCTTTAAGCCATCATCAGCTGCTACTATAAGTAGAACTACATCGGCAACATTTCCACCTCTTACTCTCATCAGATCAAACGCCTCATGACCAGGAGTATCTATAAATGTTATCTGCTTATCAGCTTCTGTGGAAACTGTAAAAACAGATATCTTCTGTGTAATACCACCAGCTTCACCTTCTTGTACATTCCCACCCCTAATCACATCCAAAAGTGATGTCTTACCATGATCTACGTGACCAAGAATAGAAACAATTGGGATTCTATTTTCAACTTTGTTTTTACTCGTTTTCTTAGCCATATAAATATCTTGGTATTTTTAATTATTCTTCTGATTTAGTTTTTTCAACTTCAGTCTCCTCTGCTGTAACAACATCAGTAGCCTCTTCACTTGCCTGAGTTACTTCAACTTCTTTATCATCAACGATCTCCTCTTCAACTTCTGAATCGTTATCTCGTGAATCTTCATCCTCAGGTTTTTCACTTGTCAATGGTCCATTTGGTCCTTGGATGTCGATTCTACACTCTGTGAGTTTCGCTGCTAATCTAACATTTTGACCAGCTTGTCCAATCGCTAATGACAATTGATCTTCATCAACTTTAACAATAACTGCTTCATCATCAGAACCAGGCATCTCAACAGAGATTATCTTAGCCGGACTTAGTGCATTCTCGATGAACTTTTCTTTATCTTCATCCCATTGAACGATATCGATCTTTTCTTCACCTAGATCAGACATGATATTACCGATCCGGATACCTTTTTGACCAACACACGAACCGATTGCATCAACTCCTTCTTGATTTGAAATCACAGCAACTTTAGATCTCATACCAGCTTCTCTTGCAGCTGCTTTTATCTCGATAGCTCCAGTTCCGATCTCAGGTACCTCAATTTCAAACAGTGCCCTCAAGAATTCTTCGTCAGCTCTTGTAACTATAAGTGTACTTCCTTCTTCACCCATTGATTTGAGTAAAAGCTTGTATCTTTCACCTTGTCTGTAGAATTCATTAGGAACTTGTTCCTCTTTAGGCATATATGCAACAGCTTTTCCAATTTCAAATACAGCTGAGCCTCTTTGCATTCTCTGCATAAGCCCTGTGAATACCTGTCCAACTTTACCATCAAATTGAGATAGGATAGCTTCTCTCTCTGATTCACGTATACCTTGCAAGATAACTTGTTTAGCAGTCTGTGCAGCAATTCTTCCAAAGTCCTCTTCCAATTGAACTTCAATTTCAATACTATCTCCTGGCTCTAATTCATTATTAAGGTATGTTGCATCCTCAAGTGCAATTTCACTTACTGGACTTTTCACCTCTTCAACAACTTCTTTTACTTGAAAGATCTTCATTGCTCCAGAATTTCTATCAATGAAACCTCTATAGTTAGCTTCTTCTTGACCAAAATCCTTTGAATACGCCACTCCTAGTGACTCTTCAATAGATCTAAAAATCTCTTCTGCTTCAATTCCTCTTTCACTAGCAATTTGATTAATTGCAGCAAAAAGCTCTGTATTTGTAGACATAGTAAAAAACTAAGGAATAAATTTATATCTAACTCGCAATAATATCAGCTTTTAGCCAAATTTAAAAGAGTTTAAGGTGTTTATAGTCAATATCTACTCGACATAAACGAAGACCCCATCCTCCTGCTTCAAGTTGAATTCTGAACCAAATTGCAACCCATTTTCAAAAATCACATTATCGAAGGACCCAATACTTGTATCCCATTTTGCAACCTTGGTAATACTTAAACCAGAAAGGTTCTCAAGTTCACTCTTGAGTTGTGATGATGAACTAGAAGCAAGACCAGCGACAGGAATCATATTCCACCCAAGGGAGAGATCGAAGCCATCCTTAGATGGCAAGTTCGAACCTGAAGCATAAATCTCTGAGGGGCTTTGCATTGTAATGTACAAAGCATCATTTTCATTTATTTCAAAGTCCTCACTATAACTAGTACCACCTCTATAATTAAACACCTTCCAACCTCGCTCTGCTCCTAATGACCGATAAATTGCAATACTGTAAAGTCGCCCACCTACTTCATCAATTCTATTAGCTAATTGACCTACAGTGTTAATATCGTCCTGAATTAATGGTACTGCAACCAGATTAACCCCGCCTTCTAAATCAACCTTCTTAGCTTCTGCGATCTTGTTAAATTCAATATCCCCGACATCATATCGAACATTTTCACCACGCCCTCTAAAGTTATCACCATTATAATCATTAAAAACAGTCAACTCATTACTTTCACCACCTATATACATCAACTCCTCATACAAGAACAGATGACTATTAGACTTAACTTCATAAAGCCCGGAACCGCTTATACTTTTACTATTTGTTTGTGCTGTAACCGGAAGCGTTAACCTTTCAAGTAACCCTTCCTCTTTCGAACTTGAATTTGAACCTGAGTCGACGCAGCAGCTACCATCACAATTACCACAACTCGATCTTTGACAAAG
The DNA here is from genome assembly GCA_020630115.1 of Candidatus Dojkabacteria bacterium. GTDB lineage: Bacteria > Patescibacteriota > Dojkabacteria > SC72 > JAHDCA01 > JAHDCA01. The sequence continues at coordinate 10,816 of JAHDCA010000023.1, forward strand.
ATTTGCCGAGTGATAGGGTTGACCAGAACACTCATTATCATCCCCTGCAATTGGTTTAGATATTACTCCTCCTGTAGAAGTTAATTGCCTCTTAGATTCACCACTTCCAATCTCGAGCTGCACTCCATCCCAATAAACATTATTATCCTTATATGCAAATGTATTTACCGCTCTCATAAATACTGTTATATCTTTTGAGTTAGTAGTTATATTAACCTCAAGCTCCTTAAAATCTGATGGGTCGTTAATACCAACATTGCTTAGTACTACCTCTCTTGACCATTTTACGCTAGGAGCTAATGGGTTTGACCCTCCTGACTCATCTATTCCAACCATAGCTTTCACGTTTCGATCCATTGAAGCTTGATCCTCCCCAGGATCATCACTAGCTGTCCAGGCCTGAGCGTAAGCAGTAAAAGTAAGCTCCCTTTCTCCTTCCGACTCCAGATCCATAACTTGAAAGAATGCTGCATCAAATTGACCAGAAGTTGCAAACCACTGAGCCGAGTGCTTTAACCCAAGATTGTAGTCTTTAGCTCTATTCTCAGCAAATTCAGCCTCACTTTGCTTTGTTTCTGGCCTCTTAGCGTATTGCCTTGGGTCTTCCGGGTCATACCAGAAATGCCAATTAGGAGAAACCTTCAATTCTTGAGCATTTGTTGACCTACCAGGCTCGACAACAAAAGGCTTTTCAAAATTATCTTTATATAAACCACCTGTTACAACCTCCACATCTACATGCTGATTAGTACGTGTATCCGGATTATTATCATTATTCCGAGTTCCAGTACTACTAGAACTCCCAGAAGAGCTTCCATGAACAGGCAAAGATGTGCTAGTACCTTGAGACGCTCCACTTGAAGAGTTATCATTACCACTATCAATCACAGCAGTTTCGCCGTCATTTATTGTATTTGAGCCTGAGCCCTCACCAACTTTAGGTTTAACTGTATAGCCATCCTCACACACATCACTAACAGCATCAATGAATAGTTGTGAATTTTCCCAGAAAGGTTCGTGATACTCATATAGTTTATCTGGGTTCAACCCCATTGTATTAAAGAAAAGTACCGCTTCAATTTCATCGTCAATTGTGAGATCTTCAGCTAAGAACCTTGTAGTAGATTCAAGGTCTAAAGACTTATCCCTCACTCCCATACTTGTGTATACCCTATATGGACGAAGATTATTAACCTTCAAATATTGCTCAAAAGTATCTCTTGCATCATCGATTAGCTCCAAGTTGGGCCCCTCTACGAAATCATCAACTGCCCAAGCCCAAAGCTTATTAGCATTTTCTTTTGATAAGCCTTGACTTAGCATATCCTCGATATACGATTGATGATCGTGTTCGTCACCAATAGTTATTGAAATATTAGGGCTAAGCAATTTAATTTTGTTATCTTCTTTATTCAACGATATTAGGGATTTCAAATCCAAGTATGAAATAACATCGTTAACAAATTTTGCCTCCTCATTTGCCGGTCTTGGTTCAAACGAAGCAGGATTATTATGCC
>JAHDCA010000024.1 GCA_020630115.1 Candidatus Dojkabacteria bacterium
AAAGCCAATTACTGTAAGCGATTTTGCTTTAGCTAATGATTCACATACCTTTTGTGTAACTGTAGCCGATTGGTAGTACTTACCCTCAACTCCTATCACAAGTTTCACGTCACTATATATTACATAGGCATCATATAGAGTTAAATCAGGCAAATCACTGATATCTTTATACGATGTTTCATCGAGCCCCTCGTTAAATATAGAGATCTGTACCTCCTCTTCGTTTATGAATTTATCAAGTTTAGTGATTAGCGATCTAAATTCAAATTTCTTGAACACTTCAATCAACTCCTGCTTATTAAAGTCTGATAATTTTGTAGAGGAAAGAGACACATCAAGCCCGGGCACATCCCTCTTGATGGTTGCTAGCTCCTTGGATAACTGCGCTTGCTCTATACCTTCACTTAGTAGCCTCTGGGTTCTAGGTTTCTCTTGTTCAAGATTAGAGTAAATACCTTCAAAGTTTTTATATTTGGTTATCAAAGTCAATGCCGTTTTCTTTCCTACTCCCTTCACACCGGGGATGTTATCTGAAGGATCTCCCATCATCGATTTAAAATCTACAACTTGATCAGGATAGTAACCAAATGACTCAAAAGTTAAAGACTCATCGTACTCTATCAGAGTCTTGAATGAACCTTTAGGTAATATCACATGTGTTTTATTATCAACCAACTGCAGAAGATCCTTATCACCAGTAACTATCAATACCTCTTGCCCCCAATTATTAACTGCTAGCTTAGAAATCGTTCCTATAAGGTCATCTGCTTCATACCCGACCTCTTTAGAAATCGGGATATTAAATGACTCTAGCACTTCTTCAACCAAAGAAAACTGGGCAGCAAGATCTTCATCAATCTTCGCTCTATGCCCTTTATAATCAGGGAATATCTCATGTCGAAAAGTCTTGTGCGGCATATCAAAGCAACATAGTACATACTCTGGTTCAAACTCCTCTAGAACTTTCATGAGCATAGATGTAAAACCGTAAACCGCATTTACAAGTACTCCTTCCTTATTTCTTAACGTTGGTGGAAAAGCATGAAACGCTCGATGGATAATTGCATTCCCATCTACCAGTAATAATTTGCTCATTGCTTGAGTATAGGTAAATTAATGTGTGGTTTCAAGGCTGATGTTGATTTAACAAACCGATCTCCTCTAATATTAAAATACAGTCACAGGCCTAACCTGAAGAATATATAACTTATCCAAAGCATATGACCACTCTACATCTACAGGATGTCCATACACCTGCTCTAATTCAATAATCTTAGTAGCCAACGCCTTCTCCCAACCTTTCCCCTCACCTACATTAGACTTATCAAGAACAACCGTTGTAGGAGTTGACTCCCCACTGACAAGGGATTCTCCCAAACCCTCCACAGACTCGATAAAGATTTGTTCATTATTACCATCAACTGGATTGATACTAAAAGCAACCCCAGAAAAATCAGCTTCAACCATCTCCTGAATAATTATTGACACCTTAACATCATTAATATCCAGACAATTGTACTCACAGTAACTTGCAAGCTTCTGATTACCAGCGATATCTCCACACAGACTAACTTTTTCAAAAACATCTTCTGCTTCTACCCCAAGATAAGTCTCAAAGACACCAGCAAAACTAAATTGACTAGAGTCTTCAACATTTGCTGAACTTCTTACAGCAAATCTAGTGTTATTACCAAAATTTTTAATTTCATTATTTAAAACAGAGCCATCAATAGAAGAATTAGCTTGTATAACAAAAAACCTAGGGACGTTATAACCAAGCTCAATTAGCTGGAATAGATTCCTAGCCTTTGAACCCACATTAATACCCAAATCTTTATAGTTGTCAGTTTTTACTATCATAAATCTCCGTTAATACTACCGAGTATATTTAAGTAAATGCAAAGTATCAAATAAGTTTAAATAGAACTTCTAAGGTCAACCTTATACATTTCTCCTTCTATAGATGTACCCAACCCCAGCAACGATAAGTAATACTGCGATTATGAGTAAAGTAGAGAACATACTTGCACCTACAAATCCATTTGATTCAAAGTAACCTACGGTCTTACTTAAACCACTTTCATTTATTATCACATATTCCCCGAAACTGACCGACCTAGACGGACAGATTATTTCAGTAAAACTGTAAAAGCGCCTGAAAAAGAATGTCACTAAAATCACAGACAACTCAAATCTTAATGCGATGTCCCAGATACTCTTAATAAGCTTGCCCTTAAAGCAACTTACAATTAATTCGTATTGCAATATTATAAACACAATCATCAGTAGCGATGTTATAACTGAAAATATCGCTAGATTTTCCGGTTCATTACTCTTGAAAGAAAGATCGTAATAATTTTCACAAACATGCTCTGCAAAACTACCAAAACCTATCCAGGTAATGAAATAAATTGAGATAATTGTACCTAAGCAAATTGCAAGGTACTGTTTGATTACTTCACTTTTACTTTTAATCTTCGATAACTTACTCATAGACATATTTTTAAATTACAACTATATAGTGGCTATTGGTTTACACTTTCTTCTGATTTTTAAATCTAAAAAGAGCAAAGAATAAGAACGCTAGTAAATTAATAAAGAGGAATGCTGAGACTACTAATTTAACATTTGATGATTCTGACCCAGATAGATCCGGATTGAGTATGGGCGGATTTTCAATAAGTAAGTTACTAGCATCTGAATATATGTAATCTGCGGCTTCATTGTCTAAATAAGCATCTTGAGGATCTAGAATTTCTAGTTCGGGCTCAAAGGAACTACCAACATCTAAAGATTCATCACTTACTTTTAGTTGCTCATTGAAGCTTTCGATATCTTGGGCAACATCAGCAGTGATATCTGAGCTTTCTTCAACCACTGTCTCAACCTTGGCAACTTGAGATATGTTTTGAATTGATAACTCCTCGCTTCTATCAAAATTAATAAATGTGGAGAAGAGTAAGAATACTATTAACAAATTAACAACTGCAAACATCTGATATTCAAATTTTAGCCAGAATGGTTTGGGCTTTTTTTTGACCTGCGAAGCTTGCTTGATAAAACTCTCTCTCAAGCCATCTTTAAACTTTGAATCAACTTTAGATTCAGAGTCCAAATTCAAAATCTTATTTTCAATCGAGTTTTCCATATTAATAAAGTAAAGGTAAGTTTACACTTTGCCCTCTTTTTCAACTGAAATATTAAATAATTTCTTTAATGACTTTAACCCCCTATTTTGAGTTACCTTCACATAATTCATATCCTTCTCCAACATCTTACATATAGTCTTTAACGAATGCTTATCAATAAACCTTAACTTAAGAACTCGAGCTTGCGACTTAGGGATATTTGGTAAGAAAATTTTCAATTTCTCCTCAACAGTCTGAGTCTCTTCATAATTTTCTAGGAAAGGTTCAACTTCTATATCATCAATGTAATTAATATTCTTATTTTCATTGGAATATTTTGATTTAAGGTACTCTAGAAATTTATTCCTTGCTATGCCGTAAATAAATTTATCAGGATCTTCAATCTGAGCTTCACCAGAACTAAGTACCTCTGCAAATGCAAGAAAAACACTACTTGTAAGATCTTCAGAAAGCTCCTTATTAAATGTTTTCAGGTAGAAGAACTTGTAGATTCGATCGATATGTTTGTTATAAAATTTTTCAAGATTCATTTGACTTCATGCTACTATCAAATCGGTTCATAATAAAGACCATTATAAGAAGCAAGCAGGTCAAGAAACAGAAAGCCAAAGGCACATATAAGAATTCGACTTCATACAAAACCCCAAGTAGAAATATAAACCCTGAGTAAGCTCCTCCTTGCATCAAACTCAATGCTGAGAATTTGGATGCTCTTAACTTCTCATCCATCATCTTGTTCATTTTAGACTTCATATTTATCTCCAAAGATTGGCTGAAGAAAGAGTAAAATGGAATAAAAATTAAAACAAGCCATTGGTTGTAAAACACTGCCCCTAGCAGGACAGGTATAGCCATTAAGAGGCCTAAAGCATCCAGTGAGAGCCTCTTAAGGTAGTTAAGGACTACACTACTGACAAGCATGACACCAATCATGTAAGAGCTGAAATAACCGATCGATACTTCACTTAAGTTGAAGTTCTCTATCCATAAAAAGCCCCAGTATTTGATCGACAATTGAATCGCTGCTAATAGCACAAAAACAATCGTATACATGACAACCCCCTTAGAGACTAAGAATTTGATTGACTGCATTGCACCTTTTGAAACATTCCCTTTAAACCTCTCCTGTTTCTTTTTACTTTTAATCAGGTAGATAAAAATTGCCCCAATCAATTTTGCAATAATAGTCAAGACAAATGGTATCCAAGCACCGATAATCAACAGATACCCCGAAGCTGTCCCAGCTATTAACTGTGCTATTAAACCCATCAATCTCTGCATCCTTAACCCTTCTTCAAAATCCTCCGAGATATTGTCTAGCACACCACTATCACTTCCACTCTCAAGCGATATGCCAAGTGATATGATTAACCTCCCAATAAAAAGCCCATATATGTTAGGCATCAAAAGAAACAACCCAATACCTATCGAATGAATTATCAAACCTATTATCATTGAGACCTTATGACCGTACTTATCCCCAACAAACCCAGTAGGGAACTCAAACACGGCTCCTGAGATCGAGCCAACAGAAACCGCTAGTAATGTATAGGAAGGGCTAACTCCGACTGAACTAAAATAAGCTATGTTTATAGGAATCCAAAAAAGTGAACCTCTGGTGAAAGAGTAAAGGTGGTACAACTTCTCGTTGCGACTCAGGCTAAGCCATGAGTCGCCAACTTCAGCTACCTTCTTTAGCAATAACCCCATCAAAGCTTATCCTTCCATCAATGCTTCGAATTCAGGTCCGTCTACTTCCTCTTTCTCCAAGAGAACTGCAACGAGCTTTTCTACTTTAGGCTTGTTTTCTTCTAAGATCTTTCTAGTATGTGCCATAGCCTCATCGATTAAACCTTTAACAGCTTGATCAATCTCTCTAGCAGTCTGTTCACTAAAGTCCTTGTCGCCTCCATACTGATAACCTAAGAAAGATGCGTCCTCTAGGTTCCCATATTTAACAAATCCAAGTTCTTCACTCATTCCGTATTGTTGAACCATAGCCTTTGCAGTCTGTGTAGCTTGCCTAATATCCCCTGAAGCACCTGTGCTCATATCACCTAAGAATATCTCCTCAGCTAATTTACCTCCAACAGCATTTGCAAGATTAGCCTTCATCTTACCTCTAGTCGTTAGATATTTATCCTCTTTAGGTGCATAAACAGTTACACCACCTGACATACCCCTTGAGAGTATCGAAACTTTTTCGACAGGATCGGATAATTCAGTAAAGTATGCAGCAATAGCATGACCTGCTTCATGATAAGCGACTCTCTTAAAATCATCTTCATGCCTATTATCAGATTTCTTCCTACCCATCCTAACCTTTAGATAAGCTTCTTTAACATGCGCATCACTTATAGCTTTAGCACCTGCTGCTGCTGCCATAATTGCTGCCTCGTTAAGAACGTTTTCAAGGTCTGCACCGGTAAAGCCAACAGTCTTCTTAGCCAAAGCTTTAAGATCAACACCTTCCTCCATTACCTTGTTTTTCGTGTAGATATTTAAGATCTCTTCTCTTCCTTTACTATCAGGAGTATGAACGACAACAGTTCTATCAAATCTTCCTGGCCTCAATATCGCTGGGTCAAGCACATCACTTCTGTTTGTAGCACCAAGAACAATTACATTTTCTCTCTCTTCAAGTCCATCCATCTCAACAAGAATCTGATTTAGTGTCTGTTCACCATTTCCAGAGTGAAGCACAGTTCCTCTTTTCTTAGCAACTGCATCGATCTCATCAATAAAGATAATACAAGGAGCTGTCTTCTTTGCTTTTCCAAAAAGATCTCTAACTCTTGAAGCACCAGCTCCAACAAGCATCTCTTCGAACTCAGCACCTGAAGTGTGGAAAAATGGTACACCAGCTTCACCAGCAACAGCTTTTGCAAGCAAAGTCTTACCAGTACCTGGAGAACCAACTAGCAATATACCTCTAGGGATCCTAGCTCCTAGCTTATGATACTTTTTAGGATTTTTAAGAAAGTCAACCACTTCAACTAACTCTTCTTTAACATCATCAATACCCGCTACATCATCAAACTTAACACCAGTCTTCTTTCCAAAAAGAAGCCTTGCTTTACTCTGTCCAAAATTCATTAACTTACCACCATTAGCATTCATATTTCGAACCATCATATATCCAAGTCCGAGAGCTCCCACAAGAAGGATCATCGAGATAACATCACCAACAGTTATACCTGTTGATCTTTTTGAAGTAACTTCCTCTAGAGAGTTACGAGTCTCTTCATCAATACCTTTTTGCTCAAGTAATTCATAAAATGAAGTCCCCTCTGGCTTGATCGCTTTAACATTTTTATCTGAATCATCAAAGATAATTTCCACCTTATCAGTTGAGTCGATAATCTCCTTATACTCGCCTTCTACTGCAGTATCAACCAACTTAGAGATTGAAACAACTTCTGCTGCATTCATAACAAAATTAGAATAGTACCACCCCATCAATGATAGAGAAGCAATAGCTGCTAATGCGAAATAATAATTCCGATAAGGACTCTTCTTTGGAAGCTTTCTAATATCTGGGATTGCTCTCTTGGTTTTGCTCGAATTTGCCATAAATTTTTATATATTCTCAATAAAGATAAACTCCGTGATACTAACACTTTTGGTGTTAATTCTCAATAAAGGGGTTTGGTTAATTGGAGCCTAGAACATTAGGCGAGTGAATCCATGCCTTATATAAATTAAGGAGTGAGCTAGCTATACATTTCTCAAAGAAATCGGATGTTGTGCTTCTTCCAGATACCCGTCATGTTTACCTCCTTCAGTACGACCTAATAAACCATCTCCTATGTACTCATCAAATTGATTACATGGGGCATTACCAAGAATAACTGAAGAAAGATCCCTAGGTAAACCTGAGCCATATGAGTTTCCAAAAACAGAGAGACCATCTTCACCAGTCTCAATATAATAGCCATGTGACCCTTGGTAGATTTCTTCACCACAACCTACTACAACTTCCAATCCACTTAAAGGGTGACTTGCCTCCTTTTTAAAACTTTCTGATTCAAAACCTAAAACAGTACCAGTGCCTTCAGTAAGCCCAGGTTCTGATCTTATAATCTCATTCCATTTAGGTGGAGATTGCCAGAGAACAAAAGACGTAAATCCTAACAAAACCCCCAAAATTGTAGGCCCTATCCACTCTTCTGATCCTGTATTATTAATACTCATGCCCAATGATACCCTATAGTATGCTGTATGTCAAGTATAATCTAAAGAATTATTATAAAACTTGAATTACACATATATACCATTTCGCCCAAATCCAAAATCCGTAACACTAGTTAATCTCCAATACTGCAAAATCACTGTATCCGAAGTACTCATCAAATGACTTATACAGCACATTACTTTTAGAGAATCGCATAAAAGCATCGAGTCCTCCTTCATGCCCAACAATTATAATGAAGTCAAACCTATCATACCCCGAAAGGATTTCTGACCATCTGCATGCAAGATCAATTGGTGCTTCAATCTTGTACGAGTCATAACCCTCTAATTCTATATATGTCTTTGCAGGCTTAATGCCTAATAATCTAGATTTTCGAATCATATCTGAGATATTTTTTTTACCTTGAATTATAAATTCGTCGCTTTTTATAAAACCGATATTAAGATTTCTTGCTAAGATTTCTGCAGTTGATATCGATCGGACTCTATTACTGCAAAACATCATTGACGATCCTTTAAGAAATCTTTTGATTTTCGATGACAACAATAGAGTTCTTTCAATCCCTTCATCAGTCAAGCCTCGTTTATCAAATTCTTTATTTGATGATGTTTCACCATGGCGAACTAAAACAATTACCCTACTCATAAACTACTCCACTAAGAATTGAACTAACCCCACCGTGAGCAACAGAACCCTCCGAAGAAGTTGCTGCAACCTCAAGTACATTACCCTCAGGATCACAAAATAAAGCATATCTTGTGGAGCATTTAGCATCATTCAGAGTTCGATCAGTAAGAACACCAACACCTGATACATTCTCTGTTTGCACTGCTACTCCCATTTGTGCAACAAATTTTCGGTATTCCCTTTTGGGTCGAAGTAACTTTAACTGCTCTTGAGATTGGCTTGGAGTATAAATTCCCCAAGCACCCGAGCCTTCAGTATATTTTAAGAAGTACCCTTGCCCATTAGATTCTAAGATCTCATTTACTAACCTCTCTCTTGCATCCTTATCAGTTAGAGCTAGCGATATTGTTTCAGGTATATATTTCCTTAACTTCTTTATCTCCGAAGTATCAATAAATTCTTCCAGGAGTTGCTCAAAATCGGGAATATGAATTAATGCCATAGTTGATTTCCTAGACATAAATGGAGCGAATGGGGGCAGTAAAGATGGGTGGTAAGGCTGATCAGATCCCTTAACCTGGAGTAATTGGTCATTACTTAGACTAGGCATTTGAAGTATTGGGGGAATCGGTTGATCATTATATGTCAGCACTTTTTGTATCGGATCATACTGAAGATCTCTTTGATGACATATTATTAAATCCCCTCCATTATCTTTTACTTTCCTAGCGAAGTAAGCCATTTCAGGTTCATAAAACCTTTCTCCCTGACCCAATACCAGTGCAATAGGTCCATCATGTGATAATTGAGTAAAATATTCTACAAGACCTCTACCTATAGGCTCACTCGCCAACTCTCTAGAGAGAGAAGCGTATCCAAAACCATGATATTTATCTACTTCGACCTCTACAATTTTAAGATCACCTTCCTCAGTCTTTACAAGATCATATCTAATGATACCGAATGCCTTGTGAGCCTCAATATCAGGCTCAAATTCCACTTCCATGGGCAACGGTACTTTCTCTCCGCCCTCCCTAATATCTAAAATTTCATTATACTCCCTTCCAAGCCCTATAGCTGCCCTTACATTCTTATAAGTTTCGTCTGTTGTTCTCTTTTTATCCCTTACCAATGAGGATCCTACGACTTGCGATATACCATTTAGAAAAGAAGGTGTTAAACTAGCAATCTCGCCAAAGACACCTTGCTTGTTCACTGGTCATTACCAGTGGACTGTCACCTACTAGAAAATCATGCCTTTTACTTTCTACATTAAAACCTTCGAAAAAACTCTGCCCTGGTCTACTTAAATCACTCATAATTATTTATAACTTATTTTAATTAGAACACTTATAAATTAACCTTGAAAATACTCTTAATGCTTATAAATTGAAAACAGGCTCAAGGCCAATTAGGAGAGTTTAACTTTTTAAAGCCACCAGCGCGTAAGACTTTAGCTCCACGAGTAACTGTTGCTACCCCTACACCTAACTCTTTAGCTACTGCATGTTGACCTTGCTTACTTTTAAGCTTAATCACAATTTCTAACCGCTTGGATATTTCCAAAATCTCACTCTCAGTTAAAATATCGTTTAGAAATTCTTGGATCTCCATATCAGACTCAAGAAGTGAAATGTATTTAACAAGTTGCATTTGATTATCCACGTCATATTATACTAACCTACTAGTACGTAGTCAATATTGACTATCAACTACCTCACAACCTCCAAACTCATCAGTCGCAACCATTTCTATACTCTGCTTCCATAAAGACTCACAAAGTCCTCTAAACATCCCAGCTACTAATTTATCCTCGAGGAGAACACTCTTAAAATCACTCCCATCCTTATAATAAGTCACAAGCTTATCATCATAAACCATCACATGCTTTGCCCCAATATCATGAAGCTGAATAGGTAAATTTCTTCTTATATGATTACCAGACTTTATATACTCAGATACTGTAGTCCAGGCATCAGCTTTGGTTGCATTTGTCATCTCCCTTACCTTTATCCCTCGTTCATGCATTGCTTGAGTCAACTTATCATGCTGCACTTGGGTCATATAGTCAATAAGCTCCCCACCCGTAGGCTCAAGCGAATACACTACCCCCTTTGCATCAAGCATATCTTGATTCATCTTTAGATAAGCATCAGGACCAGAGTAATATTTAATCCTACTCACACCATCAGGCACTGCATCAAGACTTGAGTAATCGCGGTTGAAGTCTTTTGATTGTTCAAATTCAAGTTTTGAAATAAAGTCAAAGTTCGAGTATCCCCCATCAACATTTATTACAGCGCCGTTAACAAAACTTGATTTCTCAGAACATAAAAAACTAACGACATTCGCGATTTCTTTCGAAGCACCAAGCCTACCCAAAGGTGTAATATTCTTAGAGTACCCAAAGACTTCCTCATCATTCATAACATCCGAGATCCAACCACCTGCTACTGTATTAACACGGATTCCCCTTGGACCTAATTTATTAGCTAGTGACTTTGTCAAACTATCAAGTGAGGCCCTCGAGGAGACATAAGCCATTGCCCCAAAAAAAGCTTGACTCTATGCTTGAAATATTAACGATAGAGCCCGCATTCTTTAAATTAGCACTTAATTCAGATAATAAAAATGCCGGACCAAACAAATTCACTTCAAAGATTTTTTTCCAATTCTCAATATTCCCAACCCCTCCCTTATCCATTTCAAATAAAAGCTCTGCGTTAACAATCGAGTCTAGTTCAACCCCTTCCAAATCTTTAACAGCGCTTCGTAATTCGTCAGAGTCTCCAAAGTCTATCCGTATAGCCCTGAGCCTTTCATGCTTTAATTCGTCATCTGGGAATGTATTTAGATTTTGGATCGCGACCACCTTACAACCATCATCCAAGAACATCGCTGTAATAGCCTGCCCAATACCTTTATTCAACCCCCCTATAATCAATATATTTTTCATTATTAATCTGATTTTTTATAAATTAAAAAATACTCGTTCGCCCACCATTAATAATTGGTCGGTCCGCATTCAACCAGAAGTGATCAAAAATACCCTTCCACTGCAAAGCTACTAGCTTATCTTCAATCACATATCCTCGAATTTCCTCGTTTTGAACAGCAGCAAATGCAACATTATCACCATAAATAAATATATCCATCTTGATTGCAAGCTTATCAGCAGATACATATCTCATATCTAATTGCCCTGAAGTATTCATCTCTGAAATCAGCTCTGATTTGTTAAAGATTTCCTCGAAAGCATTATTAGTTATCTGCTTGATTGAGACTTTGTTCTTTATAAATTCAGACCGTATCAAATCTGCATCTTCAGACATCATGAAATTATTCAAAGTACCAACTTCTATACTCCTAATCACATCAAATTTAGCCATTTTTAAATTAATCGCCTTATACCCATCAACCCCTTCAAAATA